>JACMMM010000166.1 GCA_014379065.1 Saprospiraceae bacterium | reverse complement strand
TTGGGTGTAGTCGGGTGCATCTCACCCTGGAATCTCCCGCTTTATCTCTTCACTTGGAAAATAGCTCCGGCATTGGCAGCAGGCAATTGCGTAATCGGCAAGCCTTCAGAAGTAACGCCATTGACGGCTTATCTTTTAGGCGACATCTGTAACGCAGCGGGATTGCCCCCCGGAGTCCTCAATATTGTGCATGGACTGGGGCCTCGGGCTGGGGCGGCAATTGTTAGTCACCCACAAATCAAAGCCATTTCATTCACAGGAAGTACCCGGGCAGGTGTGGAAATTGCCCGAGTAGCCGCACCGATGTTCAAAAAAATGAGCCTCGAATTGGGCGGCAAAAACCCCAATCTGATTTTCGCCGACTGTGATTACGAAAAGATGCTGGACACTACCGTTCGTTCATCGTTCAACAACCAAGGTCAAATATGTCTTTGCGGGTCAAGGATTTATGTAGAAAAAAGCATTTACCTTCAATTCAAAAAAGACTTTCTTGAACGGGTGAAAAGTCTTAAAGTTGGCAACCCCAGCGACCCCGCCAATAACTTAGGTGCAATTGTGTCTAAGATGCATTTTGAAAAAGTGTTGGGCTGCATTGAATTGGCCAAAGAAGAAGGTGGACAAATCATTGCCGGTGGATCCGTGTTGCAAATGCCCGTACCCTTTGACAAAGGCTGGTATATTGCCCCGACCGTCATCGAAGGTTTGCCAATAAATTGTCGCACCAACCAAGAAGAAATCTTTGGCCCGGTGGTTACGATCCAAGCTTTTGACAGCGATGAGCAAGCGCTCGAGCTTGCCAACTTTACACCCTACGGACTTAGCGCAACGGTGTGGACCAACAACCTTCAACGTGCGCATCACTTAGCAGCAAATCTGCAAGCAGGTATTATTTGGGTGAACACCTGGATGCTGCGCGATTTGCGCACTCCTTTTGGCGGCGTAAAAAACTCTGGGGTTGGGAGGGAAGGCGGCTGGGAGGCAATGCGGTTTTTTACGGAGGCGAAGAATGTAACTTTTGGGGGTTGATTTGGTTGTTTGGGGATTTGGTTATTTGGGGTCGCTAAGCTTGGTATTTGTGTTTTCCTGAAGGTAATGTGGGTGGCCAAGCTTGGGTACGCCAAATAACCAAATCCCCCAATAACCAAATCAACAAATCAGCACATGACAAAATGTCTCTGGCACAATTATCGCCAAGGGGTAATATTGAGACTAACCTAAGCCCGCCGTTTTATTACACAAACTCGTTATCATGTTTGATTTCCTTACTTCAGAAGAAGTACCCGCAACGTCCTCTTCTGCCCCTCGAACGGCTGCTGATTTAGACGGTGCTTTGCTCGATACCTATTCAAGAACTGTATCTGGTGTAGCCAGACAAGTAAGTGCCGCCGTCGTTCACCTAAAAGTTCAAAAACCCGAAAATCAACAGAACAGACAAAGACAAGGCCAAAATGGGAACGGCCAAAACACGGGATCCGGAAGCGGATTTGTCATAAGCACCGATGGCTTTGTGGTGACCAATAGTCATGTTGTAAACGGCGCTTCGCACATCGAAGCGAGCCTTCCCGATGGCCGCAGTTTTCATGCCCGTACCGTGGGCGACGATCCTTCCACTGATATTGCAGTAGTAAAAATTGATGCCGACAATTTGACGCCCACCCGTTTTGGCGACAGCAATACACTTCAAGTTGGACAAATTGCCATCGCCATCGGCAACCCATTTGGCTTCCAATATTCCGTGACGGCTGGAGTAGTGAGCGCGTTGGGTCGAACCCTCCGTACCCAAACGGGCCGCTTGATTGATGACGTGATTCAAACCGATGCCGCACTCAATCCTGGCAATTCTGGCGGACCATTGGTAGACTCTTTTGGCCGGGTGATTGGCGTCAATACAGCGGTGATTTTGCCCGGTCAGGGCTTGTGTTTTGCGGTGGCTTCCAATTTGGCAAAGTTGGTGGTGGGCAAATTAATCCTCGAAGGGCGGGTGCGCCGTGGTATGCTGGGCATCGGAGCGCAAGCAGTTCCCTTACCTTCAAAATGGTTGAATGCTTTGGAAATCAATACAAGAGGTGGTATCCAAGTTCAAAGTGTAGAATCCGGTGGTTCCGCTGACAAGGCTGGTCTGCGTGCTGGCGATATCATTGTACAGTTCGAGGGCAAGCCGGTTGATTCGATTGACACGCTGCACAAGGTGCTCGACGAAGCATCCATCGGTAGAAGCATTAGCCTTTGGGTTTTGCGCGATGGAAACCTGAAAAGCATGACGGCGATTCCTGCGGAGATGCGCTAATGATTATTATGGTTGATGAAGGTTTATGGGGTTTATAAGGGTTGATATTTGCCACGCTAAAAAGGCAGGAATTTCCACTTCTCCGAGCGCAAAATATCAACCCTTATAAACCCCATAAACCTTCATCAACCATATTGAGATTGAATACTTTTGAGGCATTTTTATTCCAATCTGTTTCTGAAAATGCCGACAAAACTTGATCGCCGTTCGTTTCTCCAAAACACTGTACTCGCCAGCGCCGCCTTGGCTTTGCCAAATATATTAGTGGCAAAACCTTCGGGCCAAACCCTCTCTCCCACCCCTGACGCTTTTAGAAGCAAAATCCGCATTGGATTTATTGGTGTCGGCTTGCGCGGTCAAGACCATGTGGAAGCCGCACTTCTGCGCAACGACTGCGAGATAGCCGCCATCGCCGACCCAGACCCAGACATGGTGGCCGATTGCCTTAAAAAAATTGATGAAAAAGGACGCAAAAAACCCGACGTGTACGATAAGGGCGATTACGATTATCTCCGCCTGTTGAAAGACCGAAGTATTGATGCTGTCCTTATTGCAACCCCATGGGAATGGCACACCCAGCAATGTGTGGCCGCCATGCAAGCCGGAAAATATGTGGGCACAGAAGTCTGCGGAGGCTTCTCGCTCGATGAGTGTTGGCAGTTGGTGAATACCCATGAGGTGACCGGATCACACTTGATGTTTATGGAGAATGTGTGCTACCGTCGTGATGTCATGGCGGTTTTGCAAATGGTACGCGAAGGACTGTTCGGCGAACTCATCCACCTTGAGGGTGGGTATGAACATGATCTGCGTGGGGTGAAATTAAATGACGGAAAAACACCCTACGATTCTGGTGTGGAGTTTGGCGAAAAAGCTTACTCGGAGGCCAAGTGGCGGACCAAACATTCCATACACCGGAACGGCGATCTCTACCCTACCCATGGCGTTGGCCCGGTAGCGATGATGACGAACATCAACCGGGGCAACCGATTTCTGCACCTGACTTCTACTGCCAGTAAATCCAGAGGCTTGCATGATTATGTGTTGAACCATCCTAAAGGCGGCCCCAATCACCCAAGCGCAAAAGTGCTTTTCAACTTGGGCGATAAGGTGACCACCATGCTCAAAACCTCTAATGGCGAAACCGTGATGCTCTCGCATGACACCAGTCTGGCTCGCCCTTATTCATTGGGGTTCCGGGTACAAGGCACCCGTGGCATCTGGATGGATGTGAACAAAAGCCTGTTGCTCGAAGGCGTGACGGACGCCCATAAATGGACGGAGGCAAAAACCTGGCTCGACAAATACGATCACCCGCTTTGGAAAAAATATAATGCAGATTCCAAGGAAGCCAGACATGGCGGGATGGATTTCTTTGTGTTCCATCACTTTGTGGAATCGGCCAAGCGCAACCAAGCCCCACAGATTGATGTGTACGATGCGGCGACCTGGCTGGCCATTACTCCTTTGTCGGAAGCAAGTATCGCCACGGGAAGCAGTCCGCAGGCATTCCCGGATTTTACCCGTGGGCGCTGGACAGAACGTAAGCCGGATTTTGCTTTTGGGGAAGATTATTAACCCACGACTGAAGTCGTGGTTTGAAAATCGCTTAAGATGGGTGTGTGTAGCAGATGCTCGGAAACCAAGAGTCTTAAAATTCAGAAGACGGGTTGGCCGGTATATAAAGTCGTTTTTGTTTCAACAATTACGATACATTAACAATGCTTCTGGGTAAAATACCCAATAAACCACTGATAAAAAAATATAAATCATTCAATATCAAACCTTTATGACCCTAAACGGTTTGTTTTAAATACTTATCCACAGCCGTTTTTTTGAGACTTCTACTTCCTTGATTTTCAATGGTTTTGCAAAAGGGTAAATGTTAGAATGGAGTGTGGATAACCCCTTATTCATACACAAGTTTTCACAACAGTACACCCGATAGGAGATGAAAAGGGTGGATCAACATAGGACCTTGTGCAAAAGCCCACACTCACAAACGTGGGTTAACAACACACGGTTTTCATAAAAATTTAACACCCAGTTTCCCAACCTTTGTAAGATTTAGTGTTGAAAAATAGACAAGTGCTTGATTCTAAAAAGCCTTTCTTGTGGGTAATCTGTTGGCAAGGCTGGTAACTTCATTTAGTAGGTGTTTTTACTTTTTGAGTTATAGCGTTATCCACAAACTAACAGCCCTTATGATGCCCGCAGGGGGATTTTTTTAAACCATCTAAATTTCATAGAAAGGAGTCAAGAATGGAAAACTCAAAGCCTGAATGGTTCTACTTTTGTTTTAAGTTTAAATTATACAATCAATTAATTTCACACGACGTCACAACGACACAACGGGGTAGCAAATATGTTGTGTCGTTTTGGCGTCGTGTGAAATTATTTAGGGTGTTCTGGGTTGGGTTATTTCGACTTTCTATGTAGCATAAAATCTCTTTTTTAATGCGTTTCACGGACGATTTCAATATTTCTCGCGCGGTCAAAATCTGGCTCATTACAGGGCTGGTCATGATCTTTTTTCAAATCATCATCGGCGGAGTGACGCGCCTCACAGGGAGCGGACTGAGCATCACCCGCTGGGAAATTGTGACAGGGAGCATCCCGCCACTCAATGAAGCAGACTGGATTTCGGAGTTTGAACTTTACAAACAAACGCCTCAATATCAAAAGATTAACCAAGGCATGACGGTGGGCGAGTTCAAGTTCATCTATTTCTGGGAATACTTCCACCGGCTTTGGGCGCGACTGATGTTCTTTGTTTTTGTCATCCCTTTTGCTTGGTTTTTGTGGCGGGGCATGTTGTCGCGGCGCCTATTGCCAAGAATGCTGACCGTGGTCGCACTGGCCGGCCTGGAAGGGTTTTTCGGCTGGGCGATGGTGGCGAGCGGGCTTATCAAACGGCCGTGGGTAAATGCCTACAACCTGACGCTGCACTTATGCATGGCGTTGGTGATTTTTGCCTACTTGCTTTGGACCTGGTTTTTGACCATCTCACCCAAGTTGCCCGATTTTTCGAGCCGACGTTTTCGGCGTTTTGCCTGGTTTATTTTCGGCGTGGCTTTTTTCCAGATCGCGCTGGGTGCCATTATGTCGGGCTCGAAGGCGGGGCTTTTTTTCCCAACCTGGCCCGATATGAACGGGGAGTATTTGCCGGCAGTACTGTTCGACAGCAGCCATTGGACGGCGGATAGTTTTATTCACTACGACACCAATCCGTTTATGCCAGCGCTGATTCAGTTTCTGCACCGCAATACGGCTTACCTACTAACGGTCATGGTGTTGTACTTTGTGTGGAAAATTTTTCCCGCTCATAGCGGGACAAGCCAGGAAAAGATTTCCCCTATATTACGACGCAGCGGTTGGTGGCTTATGGCAGCGGTGGGTGCTCAAGTGCTGCTGGGTATTTTCACGGTGATCAATTGCAAAGCCAAGGTTCCGGTTGACCTGGGGGTGGCGCACCAAGCAGGAGCGGTGGTGTTGTTGAGCATGATCCTGTGGGTGAGTTTCCAACTGCGAAAAAAGTAGAGTGATATTGTACATATTAATTTTTGACAGGATTTACAGGATCAACAGGATGTGTGACTCCGTATTGTCGGCAAAGCCGACACCCCTCTTAAATCCTGTTGATCCTGTAAATCCTGTCAAAAAGCTCAGCCTTATCCTAAGTTGTACGCTTTTTTCTACTTTTGCCCATAAGCCCTTAAACCTATTTTATCGAATCAATTAGAAACATCCCGCGCATGAATTTTCAAATCAAAGAAGAAGAAGGTTACAAGTACATCGAAACGGGCGGCGACGGAACGCCCCTTATGTTGCTGCATGGCCTGTTTGGTGCGCTCAGCAATTTTGAGGATCTCGTGGATCACTTTTCGCATAAGCACAATGTGGTGATACCACTTTTGCCCATTTACGAATTGCCTATTTTTCAGGTATCGGTAACGGGATTGGTAGATTTTGTTGCCAATTTTGTAGCGTTCAAGGGGTATGATAAAGTACACTTATTAGGAAATTCGCTGGGAGGGCATGTGGGACTATTGTATGTCATCGCGCATCCAGAACGTATCGCGTCTGTTACGCTCACCGGAAGTTCTGGGCTGTACGAAAGCGCGTTTGGTACGGCTTTCCCGAGGCGCGGCGACTATGAATACATCAAAACCAAAACCGCTGCCACTTTCTACGACCCCGCCACGGCGAGTAAAGAATTGGTAGACGAGGTGTTTGGCATCGTGAACGACCGGGGCAAAGCCATCCGGGTAGTGGCCACGGCCAAATCTGCCGTGCGGCACAACCTCGGCGACAAACTCCACAAGATTAAAGCCCCCACGCTGCTCATCTGGGGAATGCAGGATATCGTGACCCCGCCTTTTGTGGGAGAAAAGTTTAAAGAACTTATTGAAGACTCTCGCTTGTTTATGCTCGACAAATGTGGGCACGCGCCGATGATGGAAAAGCCGGCGGAGTTTAATAAGTTGTTGGAGGATTTTTTGGATGAGGTGGAGGGGAAAGGGGTATAAATACCTGAATGAGGTTTTTTACATTGACAAGCGCATCCAGAGGGCTTGTAAACTATGCTATAACCTTTAATACGTTTTTCAATGAACGATCCTGGTCATTATAATGAATTACCTGATCTTTCAGGATTCTTTCCGGTTAGAATATCCAATATAGACAACAAACATTTCGTCAAATTTGCGAAACTACCTCCTGAGGCATTTGATAACCCTTTCATGGAACCGGATCCTATGGTCAGGATGGGGGAAAAACCGGGATACGATACAAAGGGTTTTTGGCTTGACCCGCTTCTGGATCACATCATAGATTCACCGCATATTCCTGTAGGCGGATTTATTTTTCACCTTTCCAGATGTGGTTCAACATTGGTAACACAAATGATGAAGACATTGGATGATTTGCTCGTGATCAGTGAGCCGCCGGGCATTTCAAATATACTTTTTCAAAACGAGCTGGTCAGCGAGCAAAAGTCAATAGTGGCAAAAAGATTTAAAGCGCTGGTGCTGGCTCACGCTCATTCGCTGGATTTTCGGAAAAAAAAACTATTCATCAAGTTTCAGGAATTTCCAATTTTCCATTTAGACATCATCCATGAAGCTTTCCCCGATACACCCTGGATATTTCTATACAGAGAACCCTTAGAAATTATGGCGTCCTGGTTTCAGGATGAAGCGGATACCGGCCCTTTTTTGATGAGGCTACATCAACATAAAAAGCCAAACTACCTTGCAAAAAAATTGCAGATATATCCCAGCGATGTTGAGCAAATGCCCCGAGAAGAGGTTGCAGCTAAAATAATCGCACAAATGATCCAGGTAGCAATGTCGAATTTGGGGCGACATGGACTGGCTATTGATTATGCCAGCCTGCCCCGCGCTTTCTTTTCCCGCATCGCACCACACTTTAATCTATCTCTTACAGGTAAACAGGCCCAATCTATCTTGGAAGTTAGCAAGTACTATTCTAAGAAAAAGGATGGTAAGATCTTTATGGAAGACAGTGCCGATAAAAGGGATGCGGCAAGCCGGGAAATAAAAGAAGCTGCAATAAAGTGGGCACATCCGCAATATGAGCTGTTGAAAAATTTGGGTATTTGATGTCATACCTTCCACAGATATGGCTGTAAACAAGATTCGGGATAATGGCTGAAACGGCACCTCCTTTTTGCATCGGTTCTACCGCCAACCTTATTTTAGGATATAAGGCCATCTGGAATGCATCTGATATCCGGCAGTTGCCATTTTATCCCCCCAGTTATCAGGAATTTCTCCATTTTCCTGTTGATTCATATGGCTCTAAAGCATCATGGGGGGCACTCCGAGTGGAACTATGCCCTACCAAAGAAGAGTTATTCGGAAAACTTTGCGACTACAGAGTAATTGCTGAGCCCGAAGATGGGACTTCCATTCCTATAGGTCCTTTGCTGGAAAAAGACATCCGGTCTTCCCAAACCATTGACCAGTTCTTTAGGGAAACGGGGATCAATGTGTCAAAATCGTCCACACAATATGCATTGCTTATTATGGAGAGGACAGGCCGCGCTTTTGGCCATCCATCTATTGAAAAACTGGGATTTGGCAATGCTCTTTTTTATAAAAATGAAGTGATGAGCCACACCCTGAGGAGGGAACTGGTCAAACTTCAATCGGCTTTGAACAGCGGGCCAACTTATCAATCCATTTCAGGAAAATGGCAAAGAAGAACGGATGCAATTGGCGTCCAACGGTTTATCGATTTTTTCAATGATTATGGATCTCATTATGTGTCTAAAGTCATAACTGGTGATGTGATTTATCAAATATTTGCCTATGAAGCGGAAGCCTTTTCGCTGATTCACAAATTATTTAAAAAAACATCATATCAACTAGACTATACAACTGTGTTGTCTTTTCAAAAATTCACCAGACCACTCCGCCCCCTAGCTGGTAAAGAAAAAGGCTACGCATCACAAATTGGCCACTTGTGTATTAAAAGCAAGGATGAGTCTTTTCTAAAGTGTGCGGCGACGGATCGTTGGATGGATATAGATCTTGGAAAAAATAGTATTTTTAATTGTGCGGCAGATCCGGATCAACTTCGGATATTTAGTCAATTGATTCCAATAGGATTTGAATTATCAGAGATACTGGGGTTTACAAGGCCAGCCTTAAAAGCTCAGGGTAACAGCATATTTAAAGCCCTGATGTTCACTATGTATGAAGATAAAATAAGTTTTTTTTTCAAAAATCAGCAGGTCACCCCTTCACTTAATAGTCAAGTGAATCGGAACACTAATAATCGGATAGTCGCTACATCAGACAATTGCATGATTGTATATAAAAATGTACTCGAAACCGATGATATAGAATCGGTTAAGGCAGAAAATGTAAAAGAACTTAGGCTGTTGAGTCCCTTATTCCACATTGGGGCAGGGGGCACATTTCGGTTAGCTGGTGATTTCATACATATCATGGCACATACCCTGTCAGTAGGTGAAAAACCACGGGAAGTCGTTTTAACTGATCAGGCATTCAACTCCATAAAGATCAACTGCGAAGATTTCAACGGTGCATTGCGAATACGAAATGAATCCACTGGTGCCACGTACACTATTGTGGATGGATTCAAGTATCAGGCTGTAACCGATTCGGCTGATCCATCGCAACGCCAGGTACTGCTTCGGGGGGAGATTAACGCAAGTGTTCCGGCTTCTGTGGTGGCATCGCTGATGTCAGGTATTGAACATACTCTGCTAATGGCCGAAAATATGTTAGAATCCACCGGTGATACTTTTTCAGACAGTCATAAAATATTTATCACTCGATATCTAAACTGGTTGTCCGATTTGATGCCACCCCGAGATAATGCATTTTCCAATCTAAGGCTTCAAGCCCATTGGCTGGCCAGGGTGATTGCAAAGATTGAATTACCTGAAATTGGTCAGACCAACTACTGTGATCCGGCGATTGAAGATGCTGTCCGAAAGGTTGACGATGCAAGCATTTATGTCATTAAAAATAGCCTGACAATACAACAGCAATTATTTCTTATCCAGCAAGATGACGGCCATAATGAAAAAAAGCAGGCACTTCTTATGAATCTGTTCCGGAAGCTTAGGTCAATTGTTGATGGCTATGCGGCGCTTTCAAAAGTTCGTCAATTGATCTTGGAAAAAAAACGTGATCTAACACCAAAGCTCATCTTCAGAATAGATGCATTAGAGCGAGACTTAGAAAATCGTCAAACGGTTTTTCTCGAAAGTGTACGCGTATTAGAGGCCGCCATTCCGGCGGCAAAAATTACAGAGTCGCTCAAAGCCATTTTCCTTATTTCCACCGCGTGCCTTTTGTCGGAAGCACCAGCAGGTATTGAAAAGTTCAAAGGAAATGCTACATTGGCAAGGTGGTTTAATAAAAGTTATCGCCTGCAAAATCTAAGAAACACATTATTGGTATTGACAACAACAGATGCGCTAAATAAAGGAATGCCTGAAATTTTGGCCGATCTGGGTCGCAATGGCCTGATGTGGCTTCGTGAAAAAGAATGGCGGGAGGTAGCCGAAGATTTTCAGTCCTTAATTTATACCGAAGTCCGAAGTCAGGTATCAGATCAGTTCGACAGGTTACTGGAAATTCTAGTGAACGATTTCAGAGCAATAATACACTCAGGCCGTATGTTGGCGGATGCCCAAGCCAGATTGTTGCACATCCATTATTATTCTTATTTCCAGGATTACTACGAGGCCAGGCACACATCTCAAGCGGACGCTCTGATAG
>JACMMM010000165.1 GCA_014379065.1 Saprospiraceae bacterium | reverse complement strand
GATGATAGCGTTGGCAATCAAGAAACTGTGACGGGCATTCATCAGGTCTGATATGCCTGGGATGGTGCTAAAAGGCCCGCCGCCGCCCGTAGTGACGGTGCTGGTGATGTTGGTTTGGAAATTGGCGTAGGTGTAAAATTTCTTGGTATCGGCCTGCACCGCAGCGTCAATTACGGCTTGGAGTTCAAGGGCGCGGTCCTTGTAATCCGCTTCTGAGGCAAAGTTTTCAAACAAGATGGTTTTCAGGTGGGCCAGGTACATCCGTTTCCAAGTGGGGTTGGAGAGAAGTTGTTTGATGAGCGGACGGTTGCTGTTGGTAGATTGCGCCAGCGGGTCGAGCTGCTTCATCTGTGTAAGGCTGAGCGTTTGATTGCTACTGAGCAGCGGGAACGCGCCATAGCTCATATTCAAATCCCAAACCGTGCTAAGCCAGCGATCGTTTTTGTCGTGGTAGAGGTAGTAGTTTTGAGCAAAAGCACCCGTGTAAGAATCAAGATTTATCAGCACGTTGTTGAACGCAAGCATCCACAAGGCGCGATCTACGTCCAGGATATTAGCGGCGGAGTTCGGGTTGTTCTTGAGCGTTTCCATCAGTTGAAGCAGCTCCTTCCAGCCATAGTCAGATTGGATATCGTATTTGTTGTAATAAAATGCGCTATCGGTGCTGGAGTAAACCAGGTCGGGGTAATTGCCTCCCGTGCCAGGCCCGCCAAAATCTTCGGGATTGCATTTGAAAAACGGGTTGTCGCCGTCGGTGTAGTAGTGGTCGCGGAGAAACTGTTTGTTCACGCTTTCCACGTTGCTGTATAGGCCCCAGTAAGTGCCGTTCATCCACACTTTGGCGTGGTTGGCACGGGGAGCGTCCATGTATTTTCGGGCAATTTCGTAGGAGAGCGGCTCGCGCACGAAAGTCGGGTCAGAGAACCCATTCCCGAGTTTTATGTCCTTCACGCCGTTGTAATTCTGTCCTTTTTTGACATAATTCAATTCGATGTGCAAGGGATTTTTGTTGTTGTTCGCATTGTACGAACTGTTTCCTTTGTACTTAACGCCAACAGAATCAAAGAGTTGACCGTTTATCTCCACGGATTTGGCCAGAAGATAATCGCCATTGTCAATGGCTTTGAGCGAATCAAGTTTCGTGTCCCAGTTGTTTTGGAAAAAGGTGACTTTGATTTCCTGCAAGGTGGCAGGTTCGTAGAAGTTTTGGGCTGAGGCCCCTACAAGATGACAAAATAAGGCGACGGCCAAGGGGAGGAATCGAAAGTACATAGATGGATACAGATTTTAGGACACTGGATGTTGGACTTTGGATATTGGACATTGGATGTTGGACTTTAGACGTTGGACAAAAGCTCACACAGTCAAAGATTCGCCGTCCAAAGTCCAACTTCCAATGTCCAATGTCCAGCGTCCAATATCTAAAGTCCAGCAATCCAACGTCCAATGAAGACGGCGAATGTACCGCCATAGGAAGGAGATGCCGAAAGGAAATCAGTGAATTGGCTAATATTTGCGGTAAAATACGGGCTCAACCCTTTTTCAAAAACCAAAGCACCGCCAGCCGATAACCCTCCAACCCGAGTCCGACAATACTCCCCACACAATGGGCCGACAAATAAGAATGATGTCGGAAAGGCTCGCGACGGTGTACATTGCTGATATGTACTTCAATGACCGGCGTGGAAATGGCGGCCACCGCATCGGCCAGCGCGAGGGAAGTATGGGTGAGCGCACCTGCGTTGAGCACGATGCCGTCGGCACTAAAACCTGCTTCATGGAGCTTGTCGAGCAGGGCGCCTTCGTGGTTGCTCTGAAAATATTCGAGTTCCACATTGGGCAGATTGGCCTTCAAATCTTCAAAAAATGATTCAAAGGTTTTACTGCCATAAATTTCCGGCTCGCGCGTTCCTAACAAATTAAGGTTTGGGCCGTTTATGATGAGGATTTTCATGGGTGCAAAATTCTCTCTATTTTTGGACAAACCCACGACTTCAGTCGTGGAAAAAAAGACGTTGCATTTAGATAACCGATTAATCGGTTTTAAGGCTTGCAATGGGTTCCTGAAAAAGTAAAACACTACTTGGCAACAAAAACCAGCTTCCGAGCTTTAGGCTCAAGTACACTCTCAAAATTTGCTCTTTTAATGCGAAAACTATTGCTCCTATTCACCTTTTTCTGCCTGACTATCAGTGGTTTGGCTGGCCAATCGGTGCTTGTATCCGACCCGCTTTTCATTCGCTCGGACTATGGGTACGAACTCATTGGAAGGTTGCGCGACCGCGTTTTGGTCTTTCGTGACCGATACGACAATTTTGTGGTACAAGCTTTTGATGCTCAAATGCGCCTCAGTTGGAGCAAAGACCTTGATGACCTTGATCGTCGGGGGATGCGGGTGCTGGGCGTGGTGCCAGGGCGCAATGACTTTTCGGTGGTGTATCAAATCCGCCGCCGAGGCCACACACTCTTGCGTGTGCACAAGTACGACCCAGGCGCCAACTTGATTGACAGCATGATGATCAAAGACTACGGCGAACGGATTTTCAACACCCCCGTGCTCGACCTGGTCCACAGCGACGACCGCAACTGTGTCGTGGTGTACAACACCGCCGAACGCGATCAAATCGAAGCCACTTGTTTTCTGCTGGACAAAATGCAGGTGTTGTGGGACACTAGCTCCATGGTGGACGATGCTTCTGACTTTTTTGAAGACCGCCAACCAGAAACAGCGCTAAGCAATGCAGGGGCATTTTTTTGGATAACAGAAAGAAACAACCGAAAGGGCAAACTGGATCGGCACGAGCTCAAAATCCTCCGGTTCGACGGGGCCGGGCTTCACACCAACCGCACGCCGCTCGGCGCATACTTGACGGTGGATTCCAGATTTATTTTTGACAATTTGAACAAGCGTTTGAGTGCGGCAGGACTTTGGACCGAAAAAGGCCGTGAGCGCTCCAACGGGGCGTTTTATCTCAGCATTGTCCCAGGATTAGATTCGGCGCAAGTGCTTCGTTATGAACCGTTTGACGAAAAATTCATATCCATCCTCCGGCAAAAAGATGTGGGAGAGGATAATCGAGGGATTGCCGATGCTCAACTGCGCGAATTGCTATTGCGGCAAGACGGTGGCATTATCATGGTGGCCGAACGCTATCACGAAATTCAGCGGGGCGCAGCGGCGGGGCGTGGATTTTTCCGCGACGGGATGCGTATGATCGTGGACTATTATTACGACGATGTCTTTGTGGTAGCACTCCAGCCCAATGGGCAGGCCCAGTGGAAAACCGCATTGCACAAAAAACAATATTCGCAGGACGACGAGGGCACCTTTTCTTCCTATTTTCTCATGCGGAATGCCGACAAAATGCGGTTCTTTTTCAACGACGAAATCAAATATGAAAACACTTGCAGCGAGTATGTGCTGAGCGCTATCGGCGAATTTGACCGCAACAGCCTGCTCAATACCCTCAATCAAAGCCTGCGTCTGCGATTTCGGGATGCGCTGCAACTGAATGCTTCGGAATGTATCGTGCCATCAGAATACAGGGGGAGGTTGAAATTGGTGCTGCTGCGGTTTTAACCTGCCGTTTTGTCGCAATCACCTGTTCAAGGACTGCCAAAGGCTGCTGTTTTTCGGGCTGGCAAGCTGTTTGCCATGAGGTGCAATGGTCGTATGAGGACAAATTTGTTGTCAGGTTGACACAAAATCATTTTTCCCGCCACTGTTTCCAGCGATTTTCCCCATGTTTGCGTCACTGAAAAACGCGGCGCTTTCAACCTTGTCTCCCCCTACTCCTTTCTATTTGTATGTTTGATAATTATTTGATGTCGCAGCAGTCAGACGATGAGCCTGATTTCGTACCACTTTTCTCGCTTGAAGAAGACGACGAAAAGGCGGGTGAGGTGTTCCCCGACACCGTGCCCCTCCTTCCGTTAAAAAATACCGTGCTTTTTCCCGGCATTGTCACCCCCATCACGGTGGGACGCGACAAGAGTATCCGCGCCGTGCAACGCGCCTACGAAGGCGACCGCTACATCGGGGTGCTTTCCCAAAAGGACCTCAAGATCGAATCCCCTTCTGCCCGCGACCTCTACCGCGTGGGTACAGTGGCCCGTATTTTGAAACTCCTCAAAATGCCCGACGGCTCCACCACGGCCATTCTGCAAGGCCGCAAGCGTTTCCACCTCGACGATCTGATGCACGACGACCCTTATATGGTCGGCCAAATCAGCACCCTCGAATACGACCCGCCCAAGAACAAGCTCGAATTCCGCGCCATGATCAGCAGCGTCCGGGATGCTGCAAGGCAGATCATAGAACTTTCGCCCCAAATCCCATCTGAGGCCGTCGTGATGTTGAAAAACATCAACAACGACAATTTCCTGCTCAATTTTATTGCTTCCAACCTCGGTATTCCGGTCAACAGCAAACAGGAAATTCTGGAAATCAACAACCTCAAGGACAAGGCCAGCGCCATTCTTCAGCACATGGATTCGGAGCTGCAACTTCTCGAACTCAAAGACCAGATCGAGTCGAAAGTGCGGGTGGACATCGAAAAGCAGCAGCGCGATTATTACCTTAATCAGCAACTCAAAACTATTCAGGAGGAACTGGGCAATAACCCGCAAGAAGAAGAGATAGATGCTCTGGTACGCCGTTCTAAGAAGAAAAAATGGCCAAAACCCGTCGAAGAGGCATTTAACCGCGAGGTGAATAAAATGCGCCGCGTAAACCCGCAGATTGCCGAATATGCCATTGGGGTCAGCTATTTGGAAACACTCCTCGATTTGCCTTGGCATGAATATACCAAAGACCAATTTGACCTAAAAAAAGTACAGCATGTCCTGGATCGCGATCACTATGGCCTCACCAAAGTGAAGGATCGGATCATGGAGCACCTGGCTGTTTTAAAGCTCAAAGGCGACATGAAAGCCCCCATACTTTGTCTTGTGGGACCTCCCGGCGTTGGCAAAACCTCCCTGGGCGCCAGCATAGCGCGTGCTTTAAAGCGCAAATACGTCCGCATGAGCCTCGGCGGCCTCCATGATGAGGCCGAAATTCGTGGTCACCGCAAAACCTATATTGGCGCTTTACCGGGACGGATCGTGCAATCTTTGAAAAAAGCGAAGGCGGGAAATCCCGTGTTCATCCTCGATGAGATTGATAAAGTGGGCAAAGATTTCCGGGGCGACCCTTCTTCGGCCCTCCTCGAAGTGCTAGATCCAGAACAGAATTCCTCGTTTTACGACAATTACCTCGAACTTGAATTCGACCTCTCGAAAGTACTTTTCATCGCCACTGCCAACACGCTTAGCACCATACAGCCAGCCTTGCTCGACCGTATGGAGATCATCGAAATCGCGGGCTATTCACTGGAAGAAAAGGTGGAAATTGCCAAGCGTCACCTGGTGCCTTCTGAGCGCAAAGGCCACGGTCTCAAGCCCGGGCAAGTGAAAATCAATGAAAAAACATTGGTCAAAATGGTGCAGAGTTACACCGCAGAAAGCGGAGTGCGCAATCTGGCCCGGGAAATTGGTTCAGTGATGCGCTCTGTGGCTAAAAAAGTGGCCATGGAAGAAACATACGAAATGACCATTAAGCCCGAAGATCTGCTCAAAATACTGGGCCCAACCAAGTATGATTCAGAGGTTTACAAAGAAAAGCAATCGCCAGGTGTAGCCATTGGCTTGGCTTGGACTTCCGTCGGTGGTGAAATCCTGTTCATCGAAGTCAGCCTCAACAAGGGCACTGGCCGCCTACAACTCACCGGCAATCTCGGCGATGTGATGAAAGAAAGCGCTACCACCGCTCTCAGTTACATCAGGGCCCATGCTGACCAGTTGGGCATTGATAACGAGGCGTTTGAAAAGAACGATATCCACATCCACATCCCCGAAGGCGCCATCCCCAAAGACGGGCCTTCAGCGGGCGTGACGATGCTTACTGCTATTACTTCGGCCTTTACGAACAAGCCGCTCAAGCCATTTTTAGCCATGACGGGTGAGATTACCCTGCGCGGCAAAGTGCTTCCCGTGGGCGGCATCAAGGAAAAGATCCTTGCTGCCAAACGCGCCGGCCTCCGCGAGGTCATTCTTTGTAAGGACAACCAAAAGCACGTGGACGAAATCGAGCAGGAATATATCAAAGGGCTGAGTTTCCATTATGTGGACCGGATGGTGGAGGTGTTGGAACTTGCGATTGGTTTGGAAAAGCCGGTTAAGAAGGCTAGTGGAAATGGCGCGGCTAGGACTAAGCGGGTGAGGGCGGAGGCTTGATGTTAATTCAGCCGCTCCATTTTTTGTGAAATCAAAACGGCGCATAAGGTAGGATACCTTATGCGCCGTTTTTCAGCTCCGCGTGATCTTTCCCCAAGCTCTCCAGAAAATGCCAGACCCAGCACCGCGCTTGTGTCTTTTGACCAAGCGCCCATGGAGCAGAGAACAAATCTATTTTAACTGTTTTATTTTATTGGTTTTATGGGGCGTCAACTTGATGCGCTTGGTAAAACGACACACCCGCGGCGCTGGGCTTGGAATCTTGCATTTAGAACGAGAGAAG
>JACMMM010000164.1 GCA_014379065.1 Saprospiraceae bacterium | reverse complement strand
TGCAAAGCCGCACTTTATCAATGGCTTTGTATGCGGCATCTTCTGATACACCGTCAAAATTCTCGGAAAGGATTTTGGCAGCCTTGCGCTTGTTGGCATCGCTGCTGTTGATTTCAGCAGCACCCTTCATCCAGCCTTCGTAAAGCTTGTTGGCCTTATCCCGGTTTTTTTCCAACCAACTGTTTTTTGCAATAAAAGCATCCGCAATGATATTGGAAGCGGAGCGGGTGCTCTCCAAAATTTTGGACCCCGGCACTGACTGTATACAGAGCTCGTCGTCCGGGCTCCAAACCACAGCAGCATCCACCTGCTGGCTTTTGAACACTTGTGCCGCATCAATGGCACTTGGTTGCTTAACAATCTCAATATCAGAGGTTTTCATGCCAGCAGCTTCCAACAGCCAAATCAAAAAAGAATGAGACGGGGTCAGCTCTGCCACGGCCACTTTTTTGCCTTTGAGGTCGGCTATAGAGGTGATTCCTCTCCTGACCACTATAGCATCGCCGCCACGTGACCAGTCTGCCTGAAATACGATGCGCGGGTCGAAATCCTGAAGTGCAGACATCTCGGTCGGCAAGGCATCTACAGTACACCAGAGCAGGTGAACGTCTCCATTCTTGAAAGCTGCTCTGCTGGCCTCAAAATCGTCCAATACTTTAAAATCCACTTTGAAACCGTAGTCTTTATAATACCGAGACGATGTGTTCGCTTTGAAACCTTCATTGAAATACTGCCCACCAGCATAACCACCCCAAGTCACGACACCAACTTTGACCGTATTTGGGTCTGAATCTGAAGAATCGTCATTGGTATTCCCTTTTTGGGCACTTTCATCTATGATTTTTTTGCCAAAGTCCGTATTTTTGAACAGGAACCTTCCGCCAAAAAAAATCCCTGCGACGATCAGAACTGTAATTAGAAGTTTAGAAAACGATGTTAATTTGGACATTTCAAAATTGAATTGATTGGTTAAAATAGAGTGTGTGCATGCTATGCTCAACGGATGACATGAGACTAAAGTTCCGCTGAACCAATAACAGCATGACTACAATTGAGGAACAAAAATACATACCCGAATAAGAAATTGATATTTATTTCCAATGAGATGATGTGAAGCCCTCAAGGCACAAATGTAGCCAACCCAGTCAAAAACCTCTGCGGTAAAAACAATCCGATTCTATCTACATTTGTCGCCAAAGTTTTCAACCAAAAACTGTTCGCCATGGCAATAGCAAAACCTTTCAACCTCCGCACCTGGATTGACGAAAACCGCGATCTGCTGAAACCACCTGTGGGCAACAAGCAGATTTATCTCCAAAACGAAGACTTCATCGTCATGGTGGTCGGCGGACCCAATGGCCGCAAGGACTACCACTGGGAAGAAGGCGAAGAACTTTTTTACCAGTTGGAGGGTGATATTCAGGTCAAAATCATCAATGAAGAAGGCAAACGCGAGACTATTGACATCCGCGAAGGCGAGATGTTCCTGCTGCCGCCGCGCGTTCCGCACTCGCCTCAGCGACCCGCCGGCACGGTCGGGCTCGTGTTGGAGCGCCACCGCAATGCGGGCGAAGTGGACAAGCTACTCTGGTTTTGCGAAAAATGCGACAAACCGCTCCACGAGGCGGGCTTCCCGCTTAAAGACATTGGCTCTCAGATTCGTGAGGCAATTGGCGAATTCAAAGACGATTTAGCGGCGCGTACTTGCAAGCATTGTGGCGCAGTGATGGAAATGTAAAGCGGCGGGGCAGCTATAGGCGCTTCGTTTGGGCTCGTTTTGCAGTTTTATATTTCAATTTTACGTTTTGCGGTTTTTTACAAGAAAAATAAATGGTTTCTCCTTTCAACCCCGTAGGGGTACTTGGTGCGGGTAGTTTTGGCACGGCAATCGCCAACTTATTGGCCTACAACTCTGATGTTCTGTTGTTTAGCCGCAAACCTGAGACCGTGGCCTTGATTAACGAACAGCGCGAGCACCTGGGCGTAAAAGTCTCCGCCCGCGTGACGGCGACCAATGACCTGGAAGAAATGGCACGACGTTGCACACTCATTCTTCCAGTCGTACCCAGCAATAGTTTTAGGTCAATGATCCGTGCGCTCTCGCCCTATTTGAGGCCGCACCACATCATCATACACGGCACAAAAGGTTTTGACTTAAATGGATTAGAGGAAGAGGATTTAGACAAGCACGGAATGATCGTCACACGTGCCAATGTGCGCACCATGAGCGAAGTAGTGCGCGAAGAAAGCAGTGTAGTGCGTGTGGGATGTTTGAGTGGCCCCAACCTTGCAGCCGAAATCGTGGCTGGACAACCCGCTGCAACCCTGGTGGGCAGTCGGTTTCGCGAAGTGATTCAGGCCGGGCAATTTGCGTTGAACAGCCCCAAATTTCACGTTTTTGGTTCTTACGACATTTTAGGGGCAGAATTGGCCGGAGCTTTGAAAAACATCGTCGCGCTCGGATCTGGCATTATCGGCGGGTTGGGGCTGGGGCGCAATATTCAGGGCTTGTTGATAGCCAGGGGGCTGGCAGAGATGGTGTATTTTGGAAAGTCGCTGGGAGCGGATACCCAAGCGTTCATCGGAGTAGCGGGCATCGGCGATTTGGTGGCTACGGCCACGAGTACCAACAGCCGCAACTATACTTTTGGCACCCGACTTGCCAATGGCGAAACCACGGCCCAAATTCGCAAAATGATGCCAGAATTGGCCGAAGGCGTCCGCACGCTTCGCATTGCGCACCAGCTGTCGCGACACTACAAACTACATGTGCCCATCACGACAATGCTCCATGCCGTAGTATTCGAGCAGTACCCCATCGAAAAGGCTTTAGAGTATCTAATGACATACCCTTATGGGGTGGATGTGGATTTTTTGTAAATTTGCTAATTGGCGTTATCTTCGGTTGCGGGACCAGATATTAAAACGAATAATTTTAGTAAAAGGATTAATATAAAGTTAAGCAAACCAAGAAAAAAAAATAAAC
>JACMMM010000163.1 GCA_014379065.1 Saprospiraceae bacterium | reverse complement strand
TTCCCAGTGCTTGGCGTAAGCAGTATCGCACTGGATCCCAGCAATCCAAACATCGTTTACGCTGGCACGGGCGAAGTGTACAATGTGGAAAATTCGTCGCCCAATGTGGCCATCCGTGTCACGCGGGGCACCTACGGCATCGGCATTTTGAAAAGCACCGATGGGGGCGCTACCTGGAGCAAAAGTTTGGACTGGTCATACGGCCAATTGCGAGGCGTTCAAGACATCAAAATCAATCCCCTTCGCCCAGCTACCGTCCTCGCCGCTACCACGGAAGGCCTGCTGCGCAGTTGGGATGCGGGCTCCACCTGGCATGTCATTCACAACAAACGAATGGCGGTGGATATTGAAATTGACCCTTCTGATACCAGCCGGATTTTTGTTACCCACGGTTCTTTATCCGATCAGGATGTGAGCGGCATTTACCGTTCTGTAAATGGCGGCACATCCTTTGTTAAACTCGCCGTTGGCCTGCCAGCTACTTTCTCCGGGAAAACACTCCTTACACTTTGTCCTACACAACCCAACGTGATGTATGCTTCTATGGGTGAGGCATTTGTGCAAAACGGGCTTTACAAAACCGTCAATGCCGGTACGAGCTGGACATTGGTGAGTTCCGAAGATGTCAGCAAATACCAAGGCTGGTACTCCCATGATGTGGCGGTGCATCCTACTGACCCCAACACTTTCATTTGGGTCGGGATTGATGGCTGGAAATCAACCGATAGTGGCATCTCTGTTGAACAGAAAACCTATTGGTATAAATGGGCTTTTGGATACGTCCCGGCTGGTGGCCCTGAAGGCCCGTCCGATTATGTACACGCCGATATCCACCGCGCTTACTACGTTCCAGATGATGCCAACAAGGTTTATGTGGTCAGCGATGGCGGGCTCTTTGTTTCCTACGACGGCGGAGAAAGTTGGGAAGGACGTAATGGCGGCTATCAAACGCAGCAATTCTACGCCAATCTCGGCAATTCTACCACCCAATCCGATTTTTGTATTGGTGGAATGCAGGACAATTCGACCGCCATTTATTCCGGCGACCCATCTTGGATACGCGTGCTGGGCGGGGACGGAGAATGTGCGGCCATCCATCCACAGAATGACCAAATCATGTACGGCTCTTATCAATACCTCGCCATGTCGAAAAGTATAGACGGCGGCCAAAGTTGGTATGGGATCGGTTTTGAGATTGAGGAAGATGCAGCATTTAATGGTCCATTTGAAATCGCGCCATCCAACCCCGACGTCATGTATGCCGGAGCGCAAAGCCTTTGGCGCTCTGATGACGGAGGGGAAAGTTGGAACAACATAACAGGATTTATTGCCGATGGCGATGTGATCTTGAGTATTGCCGTCAGCCCGGACAACCCTGATCTTTTGTATTGCAGCACAGCACCCACTCAGACCAATCAAGCCCGCGTATTTAAAGTGGATGCCTCGACCCAGACAGTTACCGAAATTACGGGGCTACCCAATCGCCTCTGCATGGATTTTGCGTTTTACCCCGGCGACGAAACCCGGGTATTTGCTGTGTTTGCGGGCTTCAATACCCAGCATGTTTGGCAAACCGTGGACGGCGGCAATACTTGGGTGGCCATTGACAACGGCTTGCCCGATGTGCCGACCAACTGTGTATTGATTGATCCGAATACTGCCAATTTCTACGTTGGCAACGACCTTGGTGTTTGGTACTCTTCAACGGCAGGACAAGTTTGGGACCTCTATTCTGCCGATGCGCCCAATGCCATGTTGGCCATGCACCTGAGCATTGCTCCCAACTTTAAACTCCGTGTGGCAACGTATGGCCTTGGTGTTTGGCAAACGGACTTGGCCGAGCCTTCCAAAACGACCGAAGCGGGCGTAGCATTTTCAATAAAAGGACTGCACCCAAATCCGGCTTCTGAGCGAAGTGTGATTGATTTTGTGTTGTCAAAAGAGGAGAAGATTAAGATTAAAGTACTGGATATCAATGGCAAAACCATTTGGCAAGGTGCTTCCGAACGTTTGTCGGCTGGGGAGCACTCACGCTCGATTCCGGTGGGCAATTTGTCGGCGGGGACTTATGGGGTGGTGTTGGAAGCAGGCAAAAGCCGGGCTGGGCGATTGCTGATGGTGGGAAGGTGAGGCGTTTTGGGTCTCGCCCCTACCCGCGCTCCCTACCCCTAAAGGGGAGTCTATCCGAAAAAGCCAAAATTGTTTTGTTTTTGAAACAAATCATGCACACTTCGGATAGACTCCCCTTTAGGGGTAGGGGGCGCGGCCACAACCCACACCAATTTTTTGAAACGTGGGGACTTTGTTTGCAAACTCTAGATATGTACAAAAATAATCCTCCGCAGAATCTTTTGGCCGAGGAACGGCAAACTTCCGACCTTTGCGCTTCAAACTAATTGGTGGCAATCCTTGTTTAGTCCCTCCAATTCAAGAAAAAATGAGCAAGCACGGAAAAGCATTGGTCGCCATGTCGGGCGGAATAGATAGTACCGTTACTGCAGTCCTTCTCCACGAAGAAGGCTGGGAAGTGATTGGCGTGACCATGAAAACCTGGGATTACGCCACCTCTGGCGGCTCGAAAAAAGAGACGGGCTGCTGCTCGCTCGATAGCATCAACGATGCCCGGCAAGTTGCGGTAAAGCTTGGTTTTCACCATTTTATCGTGGACATCCGCGAGGAATTCGGAGATTATGTCATTGATAACTTTGTAGACGAATACATGGCCGGGCGCACACCCAATCCCTGTGTGCTGTGCAATACACACATCAAGTGGAACAGCCTCTTGCGCCGCGCCGATATGCTGGATTGTGAGTTTATTGCGACGGGTCATTACGGCCTTATCAACGAACTAGACGGGCGTAAATACATCACCCGCGCCAAGGATCGTCAAAAGGATCAAAGCTATGTGCTTTGGGGCCTGAGTCAAGATTGCCTGAACCGTACCCGGATGCCGCTCGGCCCGTTCACCAAACCCGAAGTGCGCCAAATGGCCGCCGAACGCGGTTGGGACGAACTGAGCAAAAAAGCCGAGAGCTATGAAATCTGTTTCGTGCCCGATAACGACTACCGGGGCTTTCTACGCCGCCGTATTGACGGGCTGGACGAACAAGTGGCTGGTGGTGTTTTTGTGGATGCACAGGGCAAGGTTTTGGGCAAACACGAGGGCTATCCGTTTTATACCGTCGGCCAACGCAAGGGCCTGGGCATTGCGCTCGGTGAACCTATGTTCGTCACCGAAATCCGCCCCGACACCAACATAGTCGTGCTGGGCCGCGAAGACGATCTCGTGCGCAACAGCATGATGGTCGGCAAGATCAACATGATGAAATACAAGGATTTACCGCCCAAAGGTTTGGAAGCCGTGACGAAAGTCCGCTACCGCGATGGGGGTACTTTAAGCACCCTCCGCCCCGTGGGAAACGATATTGAAGTGTCTTTTCACGCCAATGTGAAAGGCATTGCGCCGGGTCAGAGCGCGGTGTTTTTTGAAGGGGATGATGTGATTGGGGGGGGGATTATTTATGGGAGTAGTCGGTGAGGCAATAAACCTTATAAGTTTTTAAAACCTATAAGGTTTCGATAGAGAAGCATGATAAAACAACAGCGGCCCGAAGTTCTCGGGCCGCTGTTGTTTTTTGGCCCACAAATCGCAAAAAAGCCGATATTTCGCCACGAAAAATAACGCCAAGACCGTCCATCCAATTCCGGACAAGTAACCCAAGTTGTAATCTACACAAGTTCATTCTCCGAGTGTTGTCATTTCGTAACGAAGTGGAGAAAACCACACAACGCCAATTTCCACGAATCCCTTGGCCAAGGCATTTCGGGTAGTTGACGTTGTGTGGTTTTCTCCACTTCGTTACGAAATGACAATTCCTAGAATGGAACACAACTAAAATTAAGTAGAAGACATGCGCAGCCTCTTCACAAATCTCATTTCCATGCTAGTCGCCGCCATCAGCTTTATATTGGCTTGGCGATGGTACGATGGAAAACACGAAATAGAGCCCATCATTGGAATGGTGGCCGCAGGAGGCGTGCTGCTTACCGGGTTGGTGTTTCGCTTGTTCCCAGAGAAACAAGAGTCGCCAGAAGGAAACAAGCCCGTAATTACCGCTCCGATTAAGATCGAAAACAGTAAAAATGTAGTCTCCAATTCAGAAATATCTGCAGGCGGCGATGTTCATATTGGGGATAAAACCACGGTCAATAATCAGGGCGCAGACATTGGAAACCAGTTCAATGGCGGTACTTTTAACAATACAAGCTTCAATTGAGCCATGCCCGACATTAAAAACCAATTCAATCAATCCACCTTTAATGACGCGAAGTTCTTTGGCGACGGCAAGCCCATTCCCCGTTTCCTCACCCCCGCCGCCGCTGCCGTCCCGTCCTCTTTCCTCGGGCGCGAAAAAGAACTGAACGACATCCGCACCCTACTCACGCGGCAAAACACCCTTGCCCTCGTGAACGCCGAAGGCGGCATGGGCAAAACCACTTTAGCCGCCAGATACTGGCAGCAATACGAAAACGCCTACCAACACCTCGCCTGGCTATTTTGCGAAAACGGCATTCTGGCTGCTTTACGCGCCCAACTGCCGCACGCTCTCGGACTGGTGGAGACCTTGAACCAGTATGCCGATAAACCGGACCAGCAAACCCAAGTCATCAAAACGGAAATGGCCAACCTGCCCAAAGACTGCCTTCTGGTGCTGGACAATGCCAATGAGGAGGACCATATCCGCGCATTCCAGCAAGTAATGAGTGGCCTAGGCTGGCACGTGCTCATCACCTCACGCTGTTCCAAAGTGTTGAGCGATGCGGAAAGCGAATACAAGATCACCGGCCTGCCGCCCGCGCAAGCCAAGGAATTGTTCAAAAAATACCACGATGAAAAAAACCTCGATTTTGAAACCTTGCTCGACCGCTTTCTCGAAGCTATAGGATACAATACCCTCTGCATCGAGGTATTCAGCAAAAACCTCCACGAAGGAGCGGGCCTGGGCATGAGCTTGACGAGCTTGCTCGAAAAACTGGAGAAAAACGGCCTCTTTTTGGTGGAGGAGAGTTTTATGATCCAGACCGATTGGGCGAATAATATCCAAAAAGAAACCCTGAAAAGCACCGACCAGCTCATCGAAGCCCTGTACAATGTGGCAGACCTGCAACAACGCCACCCCGACCTGCACGACCTGCTGAGCGCCACAGCGCTCTTACCCGCCGAAAACCACCCGCTTTGGGTACTGGGCGAACTGCTCAGACCCGATGATAAGCCGGGCCTCAAAGGCCAACTCGACCAGCTCGCCAAAAAAGGCTGGCTGGCCACCGACAGCGCCACGTACCGCATTAGCCCGGTGCTGCAAAAAATACTTTTGCAGCGCAACGCTGAACGCCGCTGGGCTTTGGGCGAACCGATAGTGCAACAACTACAAAATAATTTTGAAACCGAAGGCTCACACTCTAAAAACATTGCCAGTGCCGGACCATTTGCGGAACTGGTATTTGGTTTGGCCGACAACCTCAATGATGCAAATAAAGAATTATCCATTGTATTTGACCGCTTGTGGGTGTACCATACCGCTACAGGAAACCTTGCCAAAGCAATGAATACGGCGCATAAAAACCGTGAAATCAATGAAAGGTCTGGAGACAAAAACGGATTGGCCATTTCGTATCAATACCTTGGCGATACGCACAGCGCGCTGGGCAATTTGCCGCAGGCATTGACTTTTTTTGAAAAATTCAATGCTTTATCAAAAGAACTGCACGAAGCCTATCCAGAAAATGTGGAATTCAAAAACGGATTGGCTATTTCATATCAATTCCTAGGAAATACGCAGACGGAGTTGGGTTATTTGCCGCAGGCTTTGACTTTTTTTGAACAATACAATCAGTTGGAAAAAGAACTCCATGAAACCTATCCGCAAAATGCGGACTTCAAAAAATCATTGGCCATTTCATACTCCAAACTTGGAGGTACTCACACCGAATTGGGCAATTTGCATCAGGCTTTGATTTGTAATGAAAATGCGAACCAAATGATAAAAGAACTGCACGAAGCCTATCCAGAAAATGTGGAATTCAAAAACGGATTGTCCATTTCGTACTCCAAGCTCGGAGAGACGCACAGAGCGCTGAGCAATTTGCCACAGGCTTTGACTTTATTTAAACAATTAAATCAGTTAGCAAAAGAACTGCACGAAGCCTATCCAGAAAATGTGGAATTCAAAAACGGATTGTCCATTTCGTACTCCAAACTCGGATCAACGCACAGCGCGCTAGGCAATTTGACACAGGCTTTGACTTTTTTTGAACAATATAATGGCTTAGCAAAAGAACTGCACGAAGCCAATCCAGAAAATGTTGAATTCAAAAACGGATTGGCGGTGTCTTATTCGCAGTTGGGTCGCTTTTTCCTTGACAAAAAAGGAGATTCCCAAAAGGGCAAGGATTATTTTCAGCAGTGCTTTGCGCTTTGGAAGGATTTGTCTGAAGAATATCCAGATTATGTTCAATTCCGCAAGTATTTTGAATGGGCGAATAATGCGCTGGGGGATTGAGCCACGCAGAAAGTTAGGAGGCAACTTGAAGTTGCCTCCTAACTTAGCGCCAAATCCCCCGATATTTCGCCCCGAAACTCATCGCTATGCCCGCACCAGATTTCTCCAAACTGCAATTCGATCCGACGCTCAGGCCTCCATCGTCAATCGTCAATCGTCGATCGCAAATCGTCAATCAATTTGTCGCCGGTCTCCCCCCATACCTCGGCGGCCCCTATTCCACCATGTACCTCACCCAGCCCTGGACCATCCGCCAGTACGCAGGGTTTTCCACGGCAGAAGCCAGCAACGCTTTTTATCGCCGAAATCTGGCTGCAGGGCAAAAAGGACTGAGCGTAGCCTTCGATTTGGCTACCCACCGGGGCTACGATTCCGACCACCCCCGGGTAGAAGGCGATGTGGGCAAAGCGGGCGTAGCCATTGATTCTGTGGAAGATATGAAAGTGTTGTTTGACCAGATTCCGCTGGGCGAAATGTCGGTTTCCATGACCATGAACGGGGCGGTCATTCCGATCATGGCTTTTTACATCGTGGCTGCCGAAGAACAGG
>JACMMM010000162.1 GCA_014379065.1 Saprospiraceae bacterium | reverse complement strand
CACACAGGCGGTTTTTGCATTGCTGGGTGGGTTGAGCCTCCGCTGGAGTTCTTCTACACGGTGCGCAAAAGCCATTTTGAACTGGGCTTCGCGGCCCGGCAGCGGCCCCGTCAAGCGCTTGCGGATGGTTTGGATGAATGGATGCGTATCTGTCATTTCAAAGGCAAAGTAACTACGGTTGCCACTGGAAAGTGATGGTGATGAAGTGATAAAGTGATGAAGTGATCTGGCACTCACGCTATCCCTACATCACGCTATTACTTCATACCTACTTTTTTCCTGTCCCAATAATTTTGTTCGTCTACTTCATCCAAGAGCGTGAGGTAGTGGGTGTAGCGCAGTTCGCTGACTTCGCCTCGTTCAAGTGCGGCCTGCACAGCGCAGCCGGGTTCGTTTTGGTGGAGGCAGGCACCACCAAAACGGCAATCGGGCGATAATTTAAAAAATTCGCGGAAGCTGTGGGCGATGTTTGTTTTATCCTTATAGTTGAACCCCAAAACTTTGATTCCCGGCGTGTCAATAAGGTTTCCCCCAAAACTTAGCGGGAACATTTCAGCGAAGGTAGTGGTGTGCTGGCCTTTGCCAGAGTAGCCGCTGATTTCTCCTGTGCGCAAATCGAGTTGCGGCTGAATGGCATTCACCAAAGTGCTTTTTCCTACGCCCGACTGTCCGCTCATGAGCGTGGTTTTGTCTTTCAGAATGGTTCTCAATTCCTCCAAACCTTGACCATTGATGGTGGAGGTAAGCAGGCAAGGATAGCCGATTCCTTCGTACAAAGCCTTCATTTCTTCAAACTTTTCCATGTCCTCCTGATCGTACAAATCGGCTTTGTTGAACACGATGGTGACAGGAATGTCGTCGCGCTCAATCATGACAATGAATCGGTCAATAAAGCCCGGTTTGAGCATAGGCTCTACTACCGTGACGATGAGCACGGCTTGGTCAATGTTGGCGGCCAGCAGGTGTAAGTCGTGTTTTCGGCGCGGCGATTGGCGGATGACGTAGTTGCGACGCGGGAGTATTTTTTTGATGAGCCCTTCCGCAGCGCCTTCGGGATGTACTTCCACTAGGTCGCCCACGCCCACCGGATTGGTGAGGGGGATATCGTCGAGCCTGAATTTGCCGACGATACGGCATTGCAGCACTTCGCCGCTGTCGTTGAGGCGGACGTTGTACCAACTGCCCGTGGATTTGATGACGGTTCCTATTTGCATAATATGGTATCAATTAAACATCCCCCGCAAATCATCATCCCCGTCATCGTCCATCGCCCCTGTGAGGTGATCTTTGAATACCCAGCGCGTCTGCACAAACGATTTGCTCAGCACGTCGAATTCTGAAAGGCCGTGCAATACTAGTTCCATATACGTCTGCAATTCGGCATTGGGCGTTTTTGATTCTTCCACCAGCTTTTTCAAACCAGCCACACCCTCCAGTATTTGAGTGAATTGTTTAGCCTCCAATTCCGTCATCAAATCCACTACGTTCCCGGCTGCAAACCAGGCTTTTAGCACACCGTAAGGGTCGCGCTCCTGGCCTTTTTTCAACTTGTTGGGATTGGGGAAATATTGCAGGAAGACCTTTTTGACCGCTTGGCCAATGAGGTGCAGCGCTACGGTGTGCGGCCCTTCTTGTTCGCCTTCATACACCATTTCCACTTTGCCAGTAATGGCGGGCACCACGCCCCAGAAATCCGTGATGCGGGCCGTGGTTTTGGTTTCGCCATTGCGGAGCATCCGGCGCTCGGCAGCGGAATAAAGGTTTTCGTAAGCCGCAATGGTAAGGCGCGCGCTCACACCGCTCTTTTTGTCCACAAATTCTGAATCACGAGCCGCAAAGGCAATTTCTTCGATCAGGTCTTTCAGCACGTCAGGCACCTGAATATTGTTGCGTTGCTCAGGGCTGATGCGGGCCTCCTGTTCGGTTATTTTCCGCCCGATTTCGATCTCGGTAGGGTAGTGGGTCGTGATTTGACTTTCGATCCGGTCTTTGAGCGGGGTGATGATGCTGCCCCGGTTGGTATAGTCTTCGGGGTTAGCGGTGAAAATGAATTCAACATCGAGCGGAAGCCGAAGCTTGAAGCCACGAATTTGCATATCGCCTTCTTGCAGCACGTTGAAAAGCGACACCTGAATACGGGCCTGCAAATCAGGCAATTCGTTGATAACGAACAAACAACGGTGCGCACGGGGGATCAATCCAAAGTGAATCACGCGCTCGTCGGAGTAGGGTAGTCGGAGGTTGGCGGCTTTGATCGGGTCTACGTCGCCCACGAGATCGGCGATGCTTACGTCGGGGGTAGCCAATTTTTCAATGTAGCGTTCGTCGCGGCGCATCCATTCGATGGGGGTATCGTCGCCTTTTTCAGCGATCAAATCTTTGGCCCAGCGGCTGATAGGCGCGAGCGGGTCGTCGTTGAGTTCGCTTCCTGCTACGACCGGGATATGTTCGTCCAACAGGTTGACGAGCATCCGGGCGATACGGGTTTTTGCCTGGCCGCGCAAGCCCAAAAGAAGGATGTTGTGGCGGCTGAGCACGGCGCGTTCCACATCGGGCAGCACAGTGTCGTCAAAACCAAAAATTCCAGGGAAAATGTCTGCCTTGCTTTGGATTTTTTGAAGGAGGTTGGCGCGGAGTTCGTCTTTGACGGAGCGGGACTGGTAGCCGCTTTTTTTCAAGTCACCGAGGGTGCGGATTTTCTGAACATCTATCATGTGGCGGAAAACGCGTATAGGGCTGAAAGGTTTATTTTTTGCAATAAATGGCACACGGATTCGACAGATTTTATAGATAAAAACAGATTTAAAATCTGTGTAAATCAGTTTGATCTGTCGAATCCGTGTGCCATTGATATTCAATTCCCCGACATCTCCACTTCCTCTTGGGTCGCCCGACGCCGATCGCGCAGCACGGCGATACCTGCGTTCAGTTCAAATCCAATCAGCAGGATCATACAATTCAACTGAATCCAGACCATCAGCACAATGAGTGTCCCGATAGAGCCGTAGAGTTTGTTGTAACTGCCAAAATTGTCCACATAGAAGGAAAAGCCCCAAGAGGTAGCGATGGAAAGCACGGTAGCGAGCATTGCGCCGGGATTGAAAAAAGAGATGGGCCGCCACGTCGAAGACCCAAAACGGTAGATAGTGGAAAACGTAGTATAAAACAGAAGCAAGACCGCCAACCACCGAAGCAGATAGAAAGCAATTGCAGTAAGTATGTGAACTTTAATGTAGGAAAAGACAAAGTCTAGTATCGTATTTCCTAAGATGATGAGGAACATAGAAAGCACCAGCACAAAGGCCACCAGAATAGTCAATTGAATGGCAATCAAGCGTTTGCGGAAATCGCCGCGCTGTTTGAAGGTAGTGGGGTAATCTTTTTCCAAACCGTGCATCATGGACAACATGCCGTTGGAAGAGAACCAAATGGCGAGGATAAAGCCAAACGAAAGCAGCCCCTCCTTTGGAATAGTGGCAATGTCTTTGACCGTTTTGAAGATCATGTCTCCGGCACTGCCCGGAATGAATTGTTTGATAGACGCATGCAAAGTCCCAAAAAAGTCCATGCTGATCGGGAAATAAGGCAGCAGCGAAATGAGCATGATGAGGCCAGGGAAAATGGCCAGGAAAAAACTGAACGCCATGCTGTTGGCCCGTGTCACGATGGTGTCTTCTTTTATTTCATCGTTGATAAACAACACCAAATTGTAGAGCGGGATGCGGCTTAGGCCGGGCAATGAATGGTTTTGCGTCCAACGAATCAAGTTCAGCCACAGCCGGTGCTGGGTGAAAAAAAGGATGATACGGGGGATGAAATCTGGACGGCGCACGGTAGGGTGATTGGTGGACTGGTGATTGGTCTGTTGGTGATTGGTGGACTGGTGATTGGTTTGTTGGTGATTGGTGGACTGGTGATTGGTTTATTGGTCGCTCCAGATTCCAACAAACCAATCACTAGTCCACCAATCACCAATAAACCAATCACCAACTGGGGGCCAAAGATAGAAATTTGCTCTAACGAAAAATCCCCGCTTCCCAAAACATGGGAGCGGGGGATTTTTCTATTCCTAGTCAAAAACGTTAGCTATGGAACGTCCAACGTCCAATATCCAACGTCCATCGTCCATTTACTTATTCTCCAGCTGCTCGCGCAATTGAGCCAGGATCGAAAGATCGCCGAGGGTTTCTTTCTCGACTTTCTTCTGCACGTCTACGATGGCGGCTTGATTCTCGCCTTCTTCTTTGACGCGCTCGGCTTTCACGGCTGCTTCCGCTTTGTACTTCAAATCCTCGAGGTAGCGCGTGTGCGATACGAGCAGGCGGCGGTCGTCTTTGTTGAATTCGATGACCTTTACTGTTACCGTTTCGCCAGCGTCGAGCAGTGAGCCGTCGTCCTTGCGGATGTGCTTGGCAGGGGCAAATGCTTCGATGCCTTGTGGCATTTGGAAGGTGGCGCCTTTGTCGTCGCGCTTCAGCACGGTAGCCTCGTGGTAAGAACCCACAGGGAACACGCTGTCGAAAGCGTCCCATGGGTTTTCCATGATTTGCTTGTGGCCGAGGCTGATCTGACGCTTCTCGTTGTCAATGTTGAGCACAACTACTTCGAGCGGAGCACCAGGCTTGGTGAACTCGCTTGGGTGGGCGTAACGCTTGGTCCAAGAGAGGTCGCTGATGTGAACCATGCCGCCTACGCCATCGCCGAATTCGACGAAGATGCCGTAGTTGGTGATGTTTTTCACGATGCCGTCGTGGCGGCTGCCCACTGGGAAGCGGCTTTCGATATCGCTCCATGGGTCGTTGGTCAACTGCTTCACGGAGAGGGACATTTTGCGGTCGCCACGGTCAATGCTGACCACT
>JACMMM010000018.1 GCA_014379065.1 Saprospiraceae bacterium | reverse complement strand
CCTGGTGGCCGATTACCAGCGATGGGACATGCATGGAGGGGTTTTGGGGTTGCCCGATGCATATCGCAAATACCTTAGCCGTAGTGAGCGCGCTTTTCATCTTGAAGGCGGCAGAAGGGTCCGAACAGGAATTTTACCCGAATTTGAGGTGTTTTTTGACACGTATGCCACCCCGGACGTGCGTATAAAAGATGTGGTGTCCGAGGATTTTCAAAAAGCCATCCTCCTCTTCCGACAGCGTTTTCAAGAGATTAGCCGCGAAAAAGAAATCTACTTCTCCATCATTGGCGACAAAATTTACATCGCCTTGCGACAAGACCGAGACTTGTTAGAGCCTTCACTGTTTACCAATAACACGAGTTATGAAGTGGTACACGAGTTTTATGAAGACCTGAGGCTGTTGCTGGAGTTGGTGATGGAGGTGGACGCGATGAATTAAATCGCAGTCAAACTTCAGTCAACCTCACAAATAGATGGGCAGATGACATGTATCTTTACTAATCTATTGGCAAACTGCCCATAGGAACAAATGACCAATCTTCAAAACCCATGAAACTCGTTTTGCCGCTCCTCTTGGCAATATCGCTTTTGCCAAATATTCTTACCGCCCACCGCTTTTCGTTGCCCGATGACACAATCCTTGATGTTAGGAAAGCAGATTCCGACTCGCTTCTGCGCTTATCTTGTAGCGTCAGCCTCAACTTCAACCTGAACAACAAACGAGCCTCCAATTATTTCTTCAGCGCAGCAGTGGGCGCTTCTTATCAAGTTAGATGGCGAAAGAAAGATCCACCCTTTCTGCAACCTTCTACCCAATTCACGGCCAATTTTTACCAGGGCACGGTTGGTACTTCCATCAAACCTGACCAACGAATGAAGTACCAATTCGAAATGGTAGCCAATGCCGCGCTGACAGCACGCCTGAGCCGCGATTTTTATTTTGATGAAAAACCCGTGCGCACTTTCTGCAATTTCAACACCGTAGCCGTCACGCACAGATATAAAAACTCAGTCACCCTTGCCACCAATTTTGTGATCAACCCTAAACATAGTACCCGAAATCAACAGGTGGGCTTCGGGGGCTTTAGCACAGGTGATTTTGCCTTGGGATACTACAACGATGGCACTCCCTGGAACTTTATCGGTCTTGGGGACGGGTATGACCGCTGGTGGACGGGGGGTGGGTTCTTCGAGATATGGTCGCTGCACGCACCAACGCGTTTGGGCTTATACTACGACAACTTTACGGGTGGCAATGATGACGAAGTCGTAGAAGCCTTCGAAATTGCGAATGTGCTCGGGCTTGCCCACGTTGATTTCCGTGATCCCGACTTAACGTATTTCAATCGAGGCCAGATCATGATGCGCGCAGCCTTGCCCAGTGGCCTTGGCATGAGCCTCATTCTAAGCGGCGACCGATATATGGTTGTCCAGAACCTTATCCACCGCGGCATGGATCAGTCACTCTATCAATCCTTCGCGAACGACCGTTTCCACGCTGGATTCTTTTTCGCCAAACCCTACCAAATCTTCAAGCCATGAAAATTACACATCCTTCAATTTGGCGCATTGGCCTTGCACATGTTTGTTCAAAACAATCAAAATACAGCATGTGCGTATGCTTTTGCATCCTAACTTTGGTTAGCCTTCTTCAAATAACAGCCTGTAAAACGCCGCCGGCACTGTTGGGGCAAAAACTCGCGGAGGCATCACCGTCTGTCCTTACCAGTATCAAAGATGGTTGGGACGCCCGCATTGATACCAGCCACGTTTACACTTTGCACATTATTCGTTGTAAAGAATGCGTACATAGCCTTAGCGTTCGTCGCTTTAAGACCCCTGCTTCCTGCGATCCCATGCCTTGCACAGGCCTAGACGGGCCGGACTCCACAAGCACGAACACCCAGAGCTTAGTCAAATCTGATCCGGTGAAATTTGATACCTTGACCACCCCTTATCTCCGTTTTCTGGATGAAAAAAGGGTAATTTATGGTGTTCGTAAGGGAAGTGATTTGCCAAAAAGCCTTGACCTGGAGGATCATTTCCGCAAAATAGCGGGCGGAAAGAAGTTTGCAAGGGGTTACTACTATACCTCGAATGGCAGTCTGCATATCCGGTTTCAAGATCGGCGCAACCACAAAATTTTCGATTGGGCTTTGAACGTTATAGGAAGCGGATCGGCCCTCAAACTGAATTTCGTCACGGCTTACAATGCTCAAGAAAACGACGTGCAGTCTTCCGGTTTTGCCAAGCACTTCAACGTGAACAATATGCTGAGCTATGCTTTTATTTTTTCAAAGCAAGAGGATTTGAAGATCCCGGTAAAGCCAAAATGCCGCCCTTGCCTGGGCTCGCCACTTCCAGACTGCACCACCTGGTAATCAGCCCGGCCATACAGAGGTGCGTTAAGCAAATCAAAAACAACTGCACCTCCATGCATTTGCAGAACTTTGCGGAGTTTCCTCGCAAATATTATCTGACACATGAACACCGCCAGACTTCTTCTAGTGATTCCCACCATCTTATTCGCTATTGCCTGTACTCCACCAAAATCGAGCCCGAAATCTAGCCCCAAACCCCGCCCAAAATCAGCCCCTTATACGGAAGCGGTGGCAACTCCTTTCCGGACCAAGGTAGTGGAATATGGCAAAAAGTTTGTCGGCACAACGTACAAATACGCCGGGCAAAGCCCAAAAACGGGTTTCGATTGCTCAGGCTTCACCAGTTATGTCTTGAAAGAATTTGGCGTGATGGCATCACCGGCCTCCAATATTCAGGCCACTGAAGGTCGGTACGTGGCACTCGAAAAAGTGATGCCCGGCGATTTGATATTTTTTGGCGAGAGCAAAAATAAAATCTCGCACGTAGCGCTCGTGGTAAAGCGAGGTTCGGGAGGTATTATTTGCGTTCATAGCACTACAAGTCGCGGTGTAATCGTGGAGAATGTTACCCAATCCGCTTACTGGAAGCCAAAAATTCTGTTCGCAAGGGATGTTATTTCGGATGATTGAGGTAGGGATATTGGAATAATTTCTCAATATCCCAATATCTCTTAAAACTCCTCGCGCATTTGTTCCAACAAACGCTGCATTTCCTCTTTCAATGGCTTACTACTGCCCAGAAAGTTATTGTGCATAAAACTGAAAATCAGCACTTTACCGCTTTTGCATAATAAGTATCCGCTCAGACATTGTACGCCGCCCATACCTCCTGTTTTGGCAAAAACGAAAGGAATCTTATCTTTTCCTACGTAGTAATCCGAGACGGTACCACTCACACCTGCGGCTGGGAAAAAGGATAAAACCCGTTCGTGTGGCTGTTCTTCCCAAAGTTTAAGCAACACTTGGGCGATGCTCTGCGGAGTCATGAGGTTATAGCGCGAAAGGCCGGAGCCGTCCACCCATCTGGGGCGTTGAGGAAGCGTTGTTAAGGTGCTGTCCAGCATCCATTTGATCATGGTATCTTGCTTGAGCAAGTCGAATTTCATGCCCGCACATACGAGCAGCATTTGCTCGGCGATAAAATTGTCGCTTTGGTGCATCATTCGACGGAGTACAGTATCAATGGGGCTAGAATAAAGGGTTTGCCAATTTAAATTACCCGGAATCAGCTCTTTTGCTTCGCTCTCTTCCTCTTGTGTAAAAGTACTGGATGTGGAAATGTTTGATTTCTGAGTTGTATCCCTAAGCATGTCGTGCAAAACAAACGCCGCGGTTCTGAAAGGGATGTCCTTGGAGAACCCATCAGGAAATGTGTCATTTACTGGAATGTAGATCGCATTGCTTTCAGCGCTGCGAAGCGGGCCATTATATCCAGGTATATCCTTACTTGTTCCCGGCTGGTAAAGATTCCATCCCCATTTATCAAAGTCATTGAATGGGTAAAGGAGCCAATTGGAATCTTTTTTTTGGACTGTCATCACATTGCCAAATATCGGCATGGCGGAACGTTCTGCCGAATAGTCCTCATTGTAATCGTCCCATGCCCAACCAGGGCCCAGACGAGTGTCTTGAAAGTTATCCAGGTCCAAAGTGGTAGGTCCATTGCAATTTACCAAAAAGTAAAAAATGGGTTGCCAGGCCTTGAAGAATGGATGTAAAAAAGTTGGGTCTCCGGTTGGTTTCAGATAATTAATGGTTTCTTCCCCATCCTTGTAACTTGTTGTTTTTAATCCTGGAATAGAGTCACCTAAAACCTCCAAACAAGTCGCCAGCGTCAATATCTTAGTGTTGGAAGCTGGTGTGAAATAATGGTCGCCATTGAAGTCGGTGAGTGTTTTGCCAGTAGCAGGATCAAGCAGGGTAAATCCTGTAAAAGCTTTTGTAAATACAGTAGAATGGGAGACTTCACGCTTGATTTTCAAAGCGGTTCGTGTATCTCGGCTTTTGAACACTGCACAGGAAGGAAGCAATAATACAAGCAGGAGAAGGAGGCGCATTTTGCTGGTAGTTTAGTTAGCGTTAGGGAGTTTCACGCAACGGCGCAACGGCTTCTTTCGCCTTGCTCCACGGCAAGGCCGCGTTGCACTGACGACACTTTGTCGCCAAATGCGAGTTCATGGTGCCGCATTCGGCACACGGATCGAAATCTCTTCCTGGTGTCACAATAAGTCTT
>JACMMM010000161.1 GCA_014379065.1 Saprospiraceae bacterium | reverse complement strand
TATCGGGGTTGCCGCTTTTTTTGGATTTAAAATACTTGGCCTAGGGTAGCCTGACCCAATAACTCCTTACTTTTCGCCTTCAATCAATTCAATTTATGAGCAAACTTCTTTCACTTGCAGCAACCCTGCTCTTTTTCCAATCCTTCGCTTTGGGCATTGGCGTTTACAACCCCGGCGATGAACTGTTCGTGCACGCTGGCAGCGGCCTGGTGCTGCGCAAAACCCCCGACCCCAAAGGCGAACGCATTCTGGCGCTCAATCATGGAGACGCTGTCAAAGTCCTTAAAACCGATTTCAAGAAGAAATCCCATTCGGTTGTGGAGTTCAAAGGCTTCACAATCAAAGGTTTCTGGGTCAAAGTGAGCACCGCAGGAGGCAAGGAGGGATACGTTTTTGATGGCTACCTTTCCAAGCTACGCGCACCCATCACCATCGTAGACGATGCCAATTCTGGTTATTCCATCGCAGAATTTTATCTCCTCGGCCAGTCAGAAAAAAAAGGCGAGCGCATTGATCTGCCCAAATCGGATACCCGTTATGAGCGTTACAAACAACTTTTCAAAAACGGCTCAGCAGCCGAGACGGATAGCGGCGAAGGCGGCTCTTCACAGAAAATAACCTTTCAAAAAGGTATCACCCTCGAAGAGGCCTACCTCATCGGTAAAGTCCTTTGGCTCAAAGACATGAAGGTGAAAAGCACTTTTTCCAAAGGCAAAATCACGGTCACCAGCGAGGACGAACTCTGGCAGATTGAAGTGGGTAGCAGTTACGGCGTGACGGTGTTGAATATGCAGCACGCGGATTGAAAATACCTATTAATCCTCATTTCAAGAGTTTGCCATGAGTTCGCCCCCCATTATATGCCCTAACTGTGGCACCCCTTTAGAAGCAGTCAAGTTTTGCCCTGAATGTGGCCAGTCGGCCGACACCCATCGGTTGGGTATGCACCACATAATGCACGATTTGGTGCACATTTTCACACATGCGGACAAAGGGTTTTTGTTTCTGACTAAAGAACTGGCGTTGCGGCCTGGCCTTACGGCCAAAGCCTACATGGAAGGGAAGCGCAAGCGATACTTCAACCCGTTTAGTTACCTGATGTTGACGATTGCAGTGTCTGCTTTTTTGACCAATTATTTCCACTTGTTGGAGCTTGAAGGGCGACCAAGCAATCCTGTGAGTGCGATGATCAGCAAAAACATCAACATCGTTTTCTTGATTGCCGTGCCTATCACAGCCATGCTCAACAAATGGCTGTTCTATAAAAGCAAATACAACTTTGCCGAACATTTGGCCCTGCAAGCATTTATGGGCGGCTTCAGGGTTTTCTTTTTTATCCTGATTTTTACCCCCTTGGTGATTTTTTTCCGAGAACAATACTTTTCTGTATTATCCATGTATTTGGCAGTATGGACAGCGTTTTTGGCATGGGCTAACATCCAGTTTTTTGGGGGAAACAAATTTTGGGTGATTATCAAAACATTGTTGGCCCTTATGTTGACCCAAGCAATAATTACCATGCTGATTTTGATGCTGATCAAATTGATGCGTTGAGTCTTTTCCCTATCCTTGCAGCCTAAAACTTAGCCTGCAACATGAAACGATTCGCCTTCCTTTTCCTCTGCCTTTTCCTACAAACCCTCCTGTTCGCTCAAAAAAACAAGCCTCAGCAAGCGCCGACCAACAATAACCTGACCGTAAGTGATGCGCTGTTTGGCTCTCTTCAATGGCGCAACGTCGGCCCATTCCGGGGAGGTCGTTCGGCTGCCGTAACAGGGGTAGCTGGCAAACCCAATCTGTTTTACTTCGGGGCTACAGGTGGCGGTGTGTGGCGCACCCAAGACGGGGGGCGTACTTGGGAAAACATCTCTGACGGCTTTTTCGGAGGCAGCATCGGCGCCATCGAAGTCGCACCGAGCGACAACAACGTGATCTATGTTGGTGGGGGCGAGTGTACCGTGCGCGGCAATGTGAGCAGTGGCTCGGGGATGTGGAAGAGCGATGACGCTGGCCGGAACTGGACATTTGCGGGCCTGAAAAACAGCCGCCATATTCCCAGAATCCGAGTCCACCCCAACAATGCCGACATCGCTTATGCCGCTGTGTTGGGCGACCTGTTCAAGGTCTCCGACGAACGCGGTGTCTTCCGCACCCGCGATGGTGGGAAAACCTGGCAGCGTATCCATTTTCTCAACGAAAACGTCGGGGCAGTTGACATTTGCCTTGACCCAACGAACCCGCGCATCCTCTATGCCTCATTTTGGAGAATACGCCGTACGCCCTACGATCTATCGAGTGGCGGCGCTGGTAGCAGCCTTTGGAAAAGCACCGACAGCGGCGACACTTGGACCGAACTGACTCAAAATGAGGGGCTTCCAAAAGACACCCTTGGCATCATTGGCATAGCCGTCAGCCCCCTGCGTCCAGACCGGGTGTGGGCCATCATCGAAAGCCAAACAGGGGGCGTTTTCCGCTCCGACGACGGCGGTAAAAAGTGGACAAAAGTCAACGAAGATCGCAACCTCCGCCAACGCGCTTGGTACTATTCCCGTATTTATGCCGATACGAAAGACGAAGACGTGGTGTATGTGATGAACGTGGCGTACCACAAAAGCAAGGATGGCGGCAAAACTTTTCAATCCAAATACGCGCCTCATGGAGATCATCACGATTTCTGGGTTGCGCCCGAAGACCCTAAACGTATGATTATTGGCGACGACGGGGGCGCACAAATCAGTTACGACGGCGGAGAAACCTGGACGACTTATCACAACCAGCCCACGGCGCAGTTCTACCGCGTGATAACCGACAATGCCTTTCCTTTCCGAATTTATGGGGCGCAGCAAGACAACAGCAGCGTCCGCATCGCGCACCGAACTGAGGGTAATTCCATTGGTGACCGCGATTTTGAGCCGACGGCTGGAGGCGAAAGTGGCCATCTGGCGGTAGATCCAGCCAACAACGACATTGTATACGGCGGTGAATACCACGGCTTCTTGAGTCGGGTGGACCATCAAAATCGCACTTACCGCGCCATCAACGTGTGGCCGGAAGACAACATGGGCCACGGCGCAGAAGATGCCAAGTATCGTTTTCAGTGGAACTACCCAATTTTCTTCAGCCCGCACGACCCGAAAAAACTCTACGCTGCTTCCAACCACCTCCACGTCACAACCAACGAAGGGCAGAGTTGGCAGACCATCTCTCCTGACCTGACCACCAACGACAAGAGTCGTCAAAAATCATCGGGTGGTCCTATCACACAGGACAATACTGGCGTGGAATACTATTGTACCATTTTTGCCGCCGCCGAAAGTCCGCGTGTCAAGGATTTGATTTGGACGGGCAGCGACGATGGTCTGGTGCAAGTTACCCGTGATGGTGGCAAAATCTGGACGAACGTGACCCCGCCCGGTTTGCCCAAATGGACGATGGTTAATTCGCTTGAGCCCGATCCGCACAGCGATGGCGGCTGCTATATTGCCTGCACAGGCTATAAACGGGGCGATTATCAGCCCTATCTTTTCAAGACCAAGGACTACGGAAAAACTTGGACGAAAATCACTGATGGCATTGGAAATGAGGATTTTACACGTGTCGTCCGCGCCGACCCCAAAAGTCAGGGCATTTTGTATGCAGGCACGGAACAAGGGATGTACATCAGTTTCACGGATGGCCGTAGTTGGCAGAAATTCCAGCAAAACCTGCCCATTGTCCCCGTCACCGACCTGACCATCAAAGACGAGCACCTCATCGCAGCCACCCAAGGCCGGGCATTTTGGATCATTGACGATCTCACGCCCTTGTACCAAATAGCGGCTGCCCTGCCTAGTGAAGGGGCGACTTCAAGTCACCCCTTCACTAACGAAATCCTGCACTTGTTCCAGCCCAAAGCTTCCTACCGAATGCGCGGAAGTTCGGCGAAGGGTTCAAAATCCAGCGGCGAAAACCACCCCAACGGTATGGTTGCCCATTTTTATTTGAAAAATAAACCGGGCGAAAAGGACACGGTGACCTTAGCCATTTTGGAAAATGACGGCGATACCATCAAAGTTTTTTCAAACCAAAAACTCCCGGCTTCCTGGGAAAACCGGGGCGGGAAACTCGAGGATTTGAAAGCGGGGGGCAACAGTTTTGTCTGGAACCACCGCTACCCCAATGCGGAGAAATTCGAGGGCATGATTCTCTGGAGTTACGACCTTGAAGGCCCCAAGGCAATGCCCGGCACCTATCGCGTTCGACTCACGGCTGCGGGCAAAACCGAGGAACAAACCTTCAGCATTCTGCCTGATCCGCGTACTGGGGCAACGCCGCAAATTTTTGCGCAACAGTTTGATTTTGTGCAATCTGTAGGGGCAAAACTGACTGAAGCGCACCGCGCCATCAAAGAAATCCGCAACGTGCGCGGCCAAACGAAAGCCATGATGGAAGGGCTACCCAAAGACGACAAGTTCAAGCCTATCCGCACTTTGTCCGCCAAAATAGATTCGGTAATGACCGTTGTCGAAGAGGCCATATACCAGACCAAAAACCGCAGCAGCCAAGACCCGCTCAACTTTCCAGTGCGCTTGAACGACAAACTCGCCAACCTGATGGGCCAGACCGTAGAGGGTGATTTCCCGCCCACGCAACAAGCCGCCGAAGTGCGTGAACTGCTGTTCCGCCTTACGGATGAGCAGTTGGCAAAATGGAAGGTCCTGAAGGAAAAGGATTTGCCCGAACTAAACCGACTGGTGCGAGCATCGGGAGTGGATTTGATACGGATAAAGTAGTGACCTTTGGATTCGAACAGTGACTTCAGATTACACTTTGAATAGTGGCTATTTCATTTAACCATGCCAAGTATATGAAACATTTTTTCAGACTCCCACTTCCAAAACTGTTTTTATTCCTTTTGTTTTTGCTTGCTGCAAGTTTGGCTAAGGCCCAATGGTCGCAGACGAACGGGCCAAGGGGGTACAATTTCACGGATATGTTGGAAAACAAGGGCCGAATTTGGGGAGGCTCTGTAGGGGGATTGTTCTTTTCAGACGATGAGGGCGAACATTGGAAAGTACAGCCTGCTATTTCACAGGACAACTATGTGTATGCAGTCGAGCGACACAAGGGCAAGATGTTTATCGTAGTAGAACGAGGGGTTTATGAGCCTTCAACGCCCTTGTACACTTTGTATTCCAGCACCGATGATGGGCAGACTTGGCAAACGGTAGGAGGAGTGCCTAGCCCGAGTGGCTGGCCTCGTATGCACGTGAACAACAATAGTTTGGTCGTGCTGGCGGACTATGGGACTAAATTTTGGTATAGTCAGGACGAAGGGCTTAGCTGGTTGCCAATGAATCTACCCGCAAGCTTCTCAGACTCTGAATTCCTGTCCAGCTTTTTACCCGTTGATTCGACCACTTTTGTGTTTTTGAGCAATCAAAAAGGCATTTTTGCTACTCAGAATTTGGGGCAAGACTGGACAGTAGTGGCTGATTCTGCTGCTGCGTTTGATTTGGTTTCTGGAGTGAGAGGCAACGAAATTATTGCTCGAAAAAAGATTCCGGCACCAGTTTATGCCGAACATTATTATACACAAAATTTAGGGCAAACCTGGACGCTATTACCGGACCCTTTCCCTGACACAACTTACATCACAGAGTTTGGCTTTTGGGGAAATGACACGATTTGGGCCTACAATAGGAGTTTCAACATTAAGCGGCGTATTAGCACGGATAGTGGGAATTCATGGCAAATCTGGACAGAGTGGGGCAAGGAAAAATTCCTTCCTCAAGTGGTGACAAGTGATGGAGGCTTGAGTGGCACTCAAAAGTATTATGTTGCTTCAGACACTATTCTTATTCGAAATGAGGGCATAATCAATACGCAGGTAATGGATTTAAAATCTAATGGCACAAGGTTATTTGTGCGGACAAATGGCGCTTTTTATAGTAGCAGTGATACTGGAGACAGCTGGGAAAAATTGCCGTTGGACGATAATTTTGCTGCGTGGGGGCAATTAGAAGTTTCAGGGGATACCCTGTATTATATCCGTCTGCATGGGCCGCTACTGTTCGCTACCGATAATGGCCTATCAGGATGGGATACACTTTCCATATTACCGGGTATGCAATCGCCCCAAGAAATGAAGGTCATTGGTGATATAATTACGGTTAATTCGGATGTTCTCGTAACCGTTAATCGAACTACTGGTTTGGTTCAAAATGTATTGCCCCCATCTGGCGACCCCTTTTATTCTGCGGAGGCTTTTTACCGTATTGGCAATCGCAATGTTGTGCTTGATGGTGATAAAGTATTCATCTCCGACAATCAAGGACAGAGCTGGCTAAAAACCCTCAATGCAGGCACTTCAGGTCGTTTGTTTTTCATTGAAGGCCGCCTGATTTATTGCAACGGAATAACAACATATACCTCTACGGATGTGGGGACTACATGGGCTAATGCCCCTTCCACTGGGTTGCCTTATCCTACCTGGGCCAATGGATACTATCTCCCGAATGAATTGACGGTGCTGGATGCTGTTATTTATGCTGCAGTTGGAGGGCGAGGCGTTTTTAAAAGCGAAGATTGGGGCATTACCTGGATTGAATTCAACGAAGGACTGAATGCCTATCACTCCAAAAATATCACCACATGTAAGGGACAATTGTTTATTGGCACACAGACCAGTAGCGTTTGGCGAAACCCGCTGACTAACACGACCGTATTGACCCCTAATAATGCAGAAAAACTGCTCATTACCCCAAACCCATCCACGGGTCAGTTCTCGATTCAACTGCCCCCTTCATCCTCTGGTGACCTGTGTTGTTACAATATGTTGGGAGCATTGGTATGGCAAAAAAAAGTGCCGGGTGGTTCGACGGTTTTGGATATGGGAGATTGCCCTGACGGGATTTACCAATTGGTTGCCATATCGGATGGGAAGGCATTTTCAGGTTCGATAGTGTTTCAAAGGCAGAGATGACCCACATCGCCCGCCTATTCTTCCAATTCAATCGCTTGCTTGGCGCATCCCCCATCGGAAACGGCCACATCAACGACACCTACCGACTTGATTATGAGGTGGCGGGAGCACACAAAACAGCCTTGCTTCAACGCCTCAACCAC
>JACMMM010000160.1 GCA_014379065.1 Saprospiraceae bacterium | reverse complement strand
TTTGTTTATTGCTGCGGCCTGCGAACCATCTGCCCTTGGTTAACGAATCGTTTTGCTTGCTCTTATGTTTCGTTGCGCACAGCATGACACTCGGGCTAAACAAAGTTAAGAAAAAAATTGAAGGAAACCGCGGCTTCGGGTAATGATTTTTTAGGGGGATAAAAGAAAAACCTTAAACCCTTATTTTTATGAGTGTGCCTGACGATAAATGGCAATGAAGTCTTCATAATCAATCATTTTCCCTTCATCCAGCTGCTTTACGTCCAAACGTATGGAGGCAGCGCTCATGGATGGTCGGTGTAACAGATTGAAAAGCAAAAGTAACTCAACCCATCCAAAGCTGTCCCACGATACTGGGCTCTTCAGCACACGGATTTGACAGATAAAATAGATTGACACAGATTTTTCACTACCAGTAATTAAAAAATCTGTGTCGATCTTTTTTACCTGTCAAATCCGTGTGCCATTGACGATAATGGCTCGCATTAGGCAATCTTCATTCCAATCATAACTGATCCCAACCAATTCCCCGTTTCTTCCGACCTTTGCCCCGCTATGAACGACCCAATCGCGATTTTCCCCAACGAAACCTACCTCAACGGCTTGCGCGACGCCGATGCAAGCGTGGTGGATGCGCTGTACAACGAGTTCCGCCCGCCCGTGGCGCGGGTAATTGAAACTGCGGGCGGTAGTTACGCTGATGGAAACACGTTTTTCCGCGTAGCTGTGATCCAAACAGCGAGACTTGCACACTTGGGAAACTATCCTGCTGATGTACCGGTCTACCTTTTTCTGAAAAATCTCGCTGTGGCTCAATATCGAGATTGGCTGGACGAGAAAGGTCAAGAGTCGCCTGCGATCCCGGATATCTCAGAGGAGGATATGGAGGTAGTGGCAGTCCTGCCAGACCAAAACGAAATGCGTGATATTCGGAATCAAATCAGGGCAAAGCGTCAATTTGCCCAGCTCTCCATAGACGACCAACGACAAATCCTGAGCCTCGCCAAAAGCCTGAAAGATCTAAGCCCAGAAGCAGAAGCCATAGAAACCGGCCCATACAAGGCGAGTGTAGGACGTTATAAAAATCTGCTCAAGGAAAGCGATCAAACCTGGGACCAAGCCTTGCCTAGTTGGGTGGTCACACCACTAACTGATACGCATTTTCACCAAACAAGGTCTGCTTGCGAAGCCTTGGAACGCCGTTTGTATTCCAGTCAGGTACCCGCTTCCAATGAGAACAAAACCATAAAATACGCATTCATTGGGTTTGTGTTGTTGACTTTGGGCTATGCTGTTTTCACTTGGTTAAACCGTGACCGCACGCCCGCCGAAGTGTACGATAACAATTTCCAACCGCCAGCCAGCATTCTTGATGACATGGCTGCGCGATACGCCCACGACAGTGTTGCGCCCGTCAGACCGGAGCTTTGCACTATAGCATTCAGTCAGGCCGATGCCTATTATAAAAAGCGCGAATGGCGCGAGGCGGCTTCAGCATTGGCGGGCATGATGGAAGACTCATTGATAAGTTGCCAATCCGATGCTCTCTTTTATTTGGCAATTGTAGGGCTTCAGATGGACAGGCCGGAACTAAGCATTGAGTGCATCTCCAAAATTGAAGATTTAGAACGTTTTGGGGAGGATCTTTACTGGTACATGGCCTTGGCTTATGTCAAAATGGCCGCAAATGACCCGAGTGAAAAAGATATTGCACGCCGTGCAGTGGAGCGGGCCCTTTCAAATACAGAAATTCCTGAACGCCGCGTACAAGCGGAAAAAATGCTCGAAGAACTCGCCGAATGACAGATACAATCGCAAAATATTTTCCTGATTTAACGGCTGAACAAACGGCTCGTTTCGACCAACTTGAGCCGCTCTACCGCGAGTGGAATGAGAAAATAAACGTGGTATCGCGGCAAGACATCGAAAATCTAACGGAACGCCATGTGCTGCACTCACTGGCCATTGCAAAAGTCATTGCTTTCAAACCAGGCTCAGCGGTACTCGATCTCGGGACTGGAGGCGGATTCCCTGGGATCCCTTTGGCCATCCTTTTCCCGGAAACGCAATTTGTGCTGGTGGACGGTACGGGAAAGAAAATCCGCGTAGTGCAAGAAGTGTCGGATGCTCTCGGGCTTGGCAATGTAACGGCCATTCATGGCCG
>JACMMM010000017.1 GCA_014379065.1 Saprospiraceae bacterium | reverse complement strand
TCCAACATCATCCCGCTGACCACCGCCCTGGGAGAGATCAAAGGCGCCATCAAGAAGAGCTACGGCAAAGCGGGCGACAAAGTCGTCGCCATGAACAACGCCTGCCTTGGACATTGGAAATTCCTTGTTGGATATTGGATATTCCCTTGGACATTCCTTGTTGGATATTGGATATTAAAAAAAAACCCTCCTGTGTGCAATTTTGCCCATAAGCACATCCGTTCCCCGCACAAGTTTTCTTACCTAAAACTTTTAACCAAAAACTTCTTCGCTTATGAAAGTCACCCTCTTCCTTTCTTCCCTTTGGCTTTTTATAGCCTCCTTATTTTCCCCTGCTACCACAACCATTTTAACTGGAAACGTCACGGACGGTAAAGAAGCTTTAATAGGTGCGACCGTTAGAGCAATGCATGGCAAAGATCTCGTGCGTGGCACTACCACGGATTACAATGGCGATTATCGCCTCGAGCTTGAACCTGGCACGTATGACTTGGAGTTTGCCTATACAGGGTTTCAAACCCAGCGTATATCTGGGGTGCGGGTATTGGCTAACCAGATTACAAAGCAAAACATGACCATGATTACCTCTTCAACCTTAGAAGAAGTTGTGATTATGGCGTACAAAACCGCGCTTGTTGAAGAAGACAAAACCTCCGGCGGCTCTACCCTGACTTCTGACGAAATCAAAAAACTTCCCACACGACCAACAAGCGCATTAGGCCCAGCCCCAGCAGGCAAATCCCCTCGAGTCACTGATACCAGGTCAAAATCTGAACGGTCTGTAGGATCTGAAGGTGCAAAAATGAAAACAGCGGCAAAATCGGGCGAGCCTATGGCATCAAAGCCAGCACCCACAGAAAGAAAACTGGATGCATTCCGCGAGGCTCGCGATGCTCCCCCAAAACCTGTCGCCTTGGATGGCATGGTTAAAGAGGTTGAACCTGCCTATGAAGCGGAGGCTTACGAAGAAAAAGACCTCCGCTCTGATGATGAAGATATTGCTACGGGAACACCTGCTCAACCCGCCCCGCGTGCCGGTCTCCTCACCGCTGGCGAATGGAACGACCTCCATAACTGGAATCGCCATTGGGTTGACCTACTCACTGATGGAGAAATTGACTCCTATCAGAAAATGTACGGTTTCTATCCACGCCAGCGCTACACGGTGATGCTGACGAACGAAAATGATTTCCCCATTGCCGATGCGGTAGTGCAATTGAAATCTTCTGATGGAAAAATCTTATGGGAGGCCCGCACGGACAATACAGGCAAGGCCGAACTCTGGGCGGCGCTGTTCAACCCCGAAAAAGAAACCGCCAGGCTCCGAGCCGAGATTTGGGTAAATGGGCAAAAGCATGAATTAACCGCCCTAAAGCCCGCTGCTGACGGCTTTAATAATTTGAAAATCAATGCCGAATGTAATGCCCCAAAAAACGTGGACATCGTGTGGGCCGTGGATGCCACGGGCAGTATGGGCGACGAAATTGAATACCTCAAAACCGAATTGCTCGACGTGATCGGACGCGCCAAAAGTCGCAACCCGGAGCTAGCATACCGCATGGGTACCGTGTTCTACCGCGATAAAGGCGACGAGTACATCACCAAGAGCAGCGGACTTTCGCCCGACATTGCCAATACCGTAGATTTTATCCAGAAACAATTCGCGGGCGGCGGTGGCGATTACCCGGAAGCGGTACACAGCGCACTTGAAGAAGCTATTTTTAGCCAAAAATGGAGCGAAAACGCCGTTGCACGCATTTGTTTTTTAGTGCTTGATGCTAGTCCGCACCAAGAACCCGAAGTCATTGCCAGCATACAAAAAAGCATCCGCGAAGCCGCCCGTTTAGGCATTCGCATTGTCCCGATAGCCGCCAGCGGTATCCAGAAAGACACAGAGTTTTTGATGAAATTCTTTGGCCTCGCTACCAATGGCAGCTATGTTTTCCTAACCGACCATTCGGGCATTGGCGGCAAACATCTGGAACCTACTACCGATGAATACAAGGTAGAACCCCTCAACAACCTGCTTGTGCGCCTCATCACCGAGTACACCAGCATTCAAACCTGCGAGGGAAAATCAGAAATCCGTTTTGAAAACGATCCGCAACAGCAGCCAGGCCCTATGATGCAAGCCCTGTATTATCCCAATCCAGCAGTAAACCAATTCACCCTGGAGCTGCCTTTCGAGGTGCAGTCCGTTACGATTTACGATTCAGAAGGCAAAGCCGTACGCAAGGTTGAAAAGCCTGTTGCAGGCCAGAATGTAATTTTACTCAATGATTTAGCGGCCGGTTTTTACACCATCCGAATCTTGAACAACGGACTGATGCAGAGCGGGAAGTTGATGGTGGTGAGGAGTTGAGGAAATGGTTGAGGGGTTGAGGAAATGGTTGAGGGTTGAGAAGTTTAGGGTTGAGATTTTGTACTCGAAAAAATATTG
>JACMMM010000159.1 GCA_014379065.1 Saprospiraceae bacterium | reverse complement strand
GTGAAATACAGCCCGTAATTGCCCTGAAATTTCTCATGGTGGAGGTTATGATACACAGAAGTGTTGAGCCATTTCCCCAGCGGGTGATCGTACATTTTTCTAGGGAAAAGTTCGTAACCAAGATGGCCGTAAATGTTGAAAATCAGCATCATGGTCACAAAACCAAAAAATGAAATCGGGTGTAGCGGCATCACCAAGAGCAATATCGGGATAATACCCGCTTCAGCCACAGCTTCCAATGGATGGAAAGCAAACGCAGCCCAAGGAGAAGGGTTCACCGATCGGTGGTGTGTAAGGTGCATCAGCCGATAGATAGCGGGCCAGTGCATAAAACGGTGAATCCAATAAAAATAGGCATCGTGTACGAGCAGTGTGAGCGGGATACTAAGGATCACCCACGCCAGTCCGAATTGATCTATATCGGTGTAGAACTGGGTGTATTCATGAAACGAGGTGCCAAGGCAAAGCCAAGCCACCACGCCAAAAATCAGCGAGGTGAGGGCAGAATAGCCGATTTCTCTTTGATAATCGGTCGGCGTTGGAAATTTTTGCTGGATTTTTCGGGACAGCCAGCCACGGCGTTTCCATACATAAAATACAAAATAGAGAATGGCAGAAAGCACCACATAGCGGCCAAAGATAAACAGCGGCATCAACAGCCATTGAAACGTTGAAAACTCGGTTGGGTTGAACATAATATTGAGCGTTGGATGGTGAGGGTAGTGGATGGTTTAACGGTTTTTGTTTTTGCATTTTGCCGTTTTCTACTCTAAAGGTAAAAGACCCCACAAGCGGCTATTTCATTTTGCTCAACCATCTCCCGGTTTTTATCAACGAACGGCATTCGCTCCCACCAATGGTTGAACAAACCCGCCCAAGGGTTGAACCTATTTTTTCCGCCCCCACCTCTGCCCCCACCTTTGTCTCATCACAAACGGTAGATCACCAATCACCATTCTACCAATCACTCATTCACTCAATCGTTCATTCACTCATTATGAAAAGCAATCAAAAAAATCTGCTTCCCTTGTTCTCAGTTTTATTTTTCGCGGCTTTGGCCACGCTCACATCCTGCCGCAAAGATCCTGACGAGGTCATCGAACTGCTCACCAACAGCGAGGCCGCTGAAATCATCGAAGACGCTGTAGCCAACCGAACTGCCGGCCTCACAGCACCTACCATTGATGCGGCTACCATCGTTGATGCCTACCTCAACAACTGCGGCGTTCCCGGCGACACCTCGATCAACAAGGCAAAAACGAGCGGCGTAGCCACTTATGACTACACTTTTGGTATGGATTGGCTCATAACCTGCTCAAACCTCGGGGTGCCACAAACGGCCAACATCGGCATCGAAGGCAATGGCGATTACACCAGCCCTCACTGGTTGGGCAACCAAGTTACCAATGGCGATCTCAGCTTCACCGGACTCAGCCCACAGGAAGCATCTTACGTCGTGAACGGCTCTTACGACCTCACCGGCAATCTCACTGGCAGCTTACGCAAGGTGTCGCCAAGTTTCAATTGCATCGTGGCACTTGATCTCACCAATTTGATACTGGACAAATCCACCTACAAAATTACGGGCGGCAGCAGCGTCGCCACCGTAACAGCCAGCACGGCCAATGGCCAAACCAAAACCGTTACCGGAACGATCGTTTTTAACGGAAATGGCTCCGCAACGGTAGAGGTGAATGGCTACGAGCATACGTTTCAGTGGCAGTAAGTCCAAGGGAATATCCAAGGGAATATCCAATATCCAACAAGGAATGTCCAAGGGAATATCCAATATCCAACAAGGAATTTCCAATGTCCAAGTAGGCCCTGCGTTTGCCCACTCACGTTGACCCTGCATAGGACAATGATGAATCTCAAACGCGAAGCTTCCTTGGACATTGGAAATTCCTTGTTGGATATTGGATATTTAAACGCCCGTGCTGTCCATGGACGGCACGGGCTAATGAAAACAATCTTCCTACTTGCTTGCTAGCCTTTGTGCTTATTGCTTTTTGGCTTTGGGGGAAGTAGCGCCTGGAGCGGTGCTGCCTGTTGGGGCGGTGCTTTTTGCTTTGTGATGGCGACGGTGTTTTTTGACGGCTGGTTTACCAGCAGTAACTTGTGTGGATGGTTTGGCCATTGGAGTGGCCGTTGCCGGGGCTGTTTTTGCTGTGGATACGCTTGCCGGGCTGGCTTTTGTATGGTTGCTGGCCGGGATAGAAGAAGTCTGGGCGAAAAGGCCAATGGCAAAGAATGCGAAACCCCAGGTGAATGCTACTTTTTTCATGTTGTTGAAAATAATTGAATTAGAGAAAGTGTCTGTGCTTTGTTTCTGATTCAAAGGTCGAGCAGCAGAACACTGGTCAAAAGAAGAGAATCTGTGAAACATGCATTCAGCGCGGTGAAGCAGGCCGGGGCGGGCATAAGAAAACCTGCGGTTACTGTGAGTGGTTAAACGCAACAACTACTTGGAAATTGGACATTCCTTGTTGGATGTTGGATATTTCCACCAAGTCAGAAAACCGCCCTCACCTGCGCCCTAGCCACATGCACCACCCTATTCACCCCCGTCTTACGCCCCTCATAATTCAGGCTGAGTTGCATGGCCTTAGAGAGTTGCCGGTCCAGCGTCAAATTCCAAAGAAAGTTCTTTCCATCTTGCAAGCCCTCCAGCATCGCAAACGCCACCGCAGAATTGGGCGAACCTGTGTAATGCACATTTGCAAAAGTGCCTTTTACACGCAGTGAAGTAGCTGCTTTAAACCCTTGTGCATTGGCTTTTGAGGCAGGATTCCAAGTCATTTCAGCAGTCCAGTTCGTTTGGTCGGCGCGTTCAGCGGCTGGCAACGTGTTGCGACTCGTTTCCCATTTCATATTAGCCACGATGCGGAAGCCGCGTGTGGGAAGCCAGGTCATTTTAGGCCCAATTTCCCAGCCTTCTAGATGATAGTTTCGCGAGGCAAATGCCTGATTTTCACTACTTTTTAACGAATTTACAAAATCTGCCTCCGCGCTCCATCGGCGACTAAGGTTGGCGCGGAAGTGTAGCGCATAATCCTTTGCGCTTCGTTGTTCAAAGCCCGTGGTCAACGCCAATTGGCTGCGGTTGTCGCCCGCCGAGATGGAAGCATCCCAAGCTGGCTGGGCACGGTTTAGGAACAAAATATTCCGTACTGCCGCACTCAAAGTTGACAGCGAAGTATCAGCCACGCTGGATTGAAACGGATCCCAGGCCCGCACCCCGCTCGCCCCGGCAAAGGTTCGGCGGTTGATTTGCAAGGTGCTTTGGGTAGAAAACCGCCCCAATCTTTTTCGCCAGCCGCGTCGAGCCGTGGGCCATAGTAAACGAGGTTCGAGGCGAAGGGTTTGGTTGAGGGCTACGTTGTTTGTGCGCACATAATCAGGCGTAGTCACTGCCAGACGCACATAATTCGCTTGGTCCTGAAACACCGCGATTTCCATCTCGTCTACCTGCAAAATGCTGTCTTGGTTGCGGTCCACCCAGGTAAAATTTCCTTCTCCGGGATTCACCGCGAGATAGTTGAACTCGATACGGGGACTTTGGCCTGAGCCTAATTCATAGCCCGTGGTAAAGCCCAGCGCATTTTTCCAGGCTGAAAGACTGTAGTCCGCCCTGCCGAGATAGGTGTTTTGCGGTTCTTCTTTGGTCAGTTCGGGCGCGAGAATGCGCAAGCGGCGGAGGGTCAGAACCCAGGTGAGCTGTTGATTGGTGAGTGGTTTATTGGTGATTGGTGGATTAGTAGACTGGTGACTGGTGATTGGTGATTTGTTGGTTTGAGGGGTAGTGTTGTTCCAAGAGCCGTTCAAATTGAACTCTCGAGCTTCCGTGTTTTGTTGGAACAAATTACCTGAAGGAGCAAAATCGTTGCGCTGCGAAAGATGCCCTCCAAACTGCCAAGGGCCTTGATTTTCAGGGGTTTGAAAATAAACCCGAAGCAAGTCGTACCAAAAACTCGTCCCCGAAAGCGTGTCGGCTTGGGCGGCTCGGCGCGCGTTTTTTTCGCGTTCGGCATAAAGGCCGATTTTTATCAATGCCCGTTGCGCAGCGCTATCCTTTTTGATAAAAAAGGTTTTTGATAAATCCCCTTTTGGGCGAGAAAAACGAGTGCGTTCGGCTTGCCCATCCGTCTGCAAAAGATTGGCTTCGCCCAAAAAGTCCCAGCCTTTACGTTGTAAACGCCAACCGCCCGAATGCCTTGCCCCATCGTAAAAACCTTCCCGCCGAAATGCGCCAAACTCGTAGCGCACTTCGCCCAACTTGTTCTTTTCCAAGGAAATACCTGCTTTGGCTAAGTGTTCCGCCGTAGTGTCTTGGTTCAAACCAACATTCCAATCACGACTGAATTCTGCCGGACGGTAAGGATTGAGCGGGCGAAAATCGCGGGCAGCGAATTCATAGTTAGCATAGAAAGTTCCACGAAACGACCTGGGTGGCATGGCCTTCAGGCTGTCGGGGAAGAGGGTGTTTACGCCCCGTACAGTACTTGAATCCTTCGCCGTAAACGGCGCGGTTCCCGACGGCCTAAAGGCCATACCACCCACTTCTCGCTTGCCAAACCCAAAGCCTTGTCGCCAGCCCAGCACCGCCGCAGCGCCCGCATTATCGGCATTGCCCAAAGGCGAAAAACGATTGAGATCACGACTGCTCAAAGCAATTTCAGCCTGGATCTTGGAGTTTTTGAAGGGCTGAAAATCACCACCCAAGGCATAAAGTTGACGCGTTTCGGGCGCAACGAGGCGCACAATAGGCTCAAAGTTGCCCGTCGGCTGACAAGTGATGGGGTTTGGCGGACTCCATCGGAACACACGCCCATTGGCAGCCGTTTTTGCGAGCACATAGTTGCCCTGCCCCAGAGGCACTTCGGTGAATCGCGCAGCGTAACGGGCAGAATCGGGATGGATGCTGTATGCCAAAATTTGCCTCAGTTGCCCGCATAGCACTGTGTCTACCAAGCTGTAGAGTACTCGTGCCGGGTCGAATGCGGCCAGGGTGTCAATACCGGGCGCGTATGCGTTTTGCAGATCATCGCCTACTTGGGCAAGGCGGCTGCGCTCAGTGGGGGAAAGTTCCTGCGCTCCGCCGTTGTTGCGACTGTCTTGCTCGGAATAGAGGTTAAAAAATACTTTGGCGCGGGGCATTTGCCAATTTGCATTGGCGGCTACGGTGGAGCGCAGGTAAGTCTGCACGGCGTACTCAAATTCGACAATAATACGGATGTCCTTTGTGATGAGACGCCGAGGGGTAAAGCTGATTTCTCCTAAATTATAGTCCACCGTGTAATCATCTTCCTGCCCACGCCGCAACAATTGGCCATCGGCATAAACCTTCTCCGTTCCCGCCAGCACAATGATAAAACGCTCGCCCTCAGCACCTTGCAAACGGTATGGCCCTTGGTTGCCTTCTTGACCTTGTATGGTTTGCCGGGCGAATTTGCCCTTGGAAATGGCGGCGGCAGTGCGGAGGGATATTGGGATATTGGGATATTGGGATATTGGGATATTGGGCGAAGGCTGGTTTTTGGAACTTTTACCCGCCCCCGCCTGCCGAGCCTTGGCGGGCAGGGAAGCTTTAGCGAAGGAGGGTGGAACTTTCAAGCCTTCCACGGTCACCATCGCCCCTTGCAGTCTTTTGAAATAATTTGAAAAATAGCCGTTGGGGCGCGTAAGGTCAAAATCGCCTGCCGTGAGCGTTGCGTTTTTGCGTTTTAATTGGATAAAAATGCGGTCGAATTCCTGGAGTTGGCGGGTGGTGCCATCTGGTTGAAGTGGGATCGTATTGTCCGAAAGGGCAGCGGTGAGTTCAAGGTCGTTGCCGAGTTTGCCGTTGAGTTGGAGGTTGAGATTGGAATTGAAAACGAGGTTTTGGCTGTTGCCGAAAGACAGCCCGCGGGTGTACGCACCGGAAGAGGATAGCCCGCTTTGTTCCCAAAGCGGCTTGGTGGGCTGGTAGGGTTCATAGTCGAATTCAATGGCATTGGCATTCACCCTATGGCGGATAGTAGCGGTGTCAAGTCGGCTGATTTTAGCGCTTAGATTGAAGGGCAATACCCTATACCGAACCAGTATTTTGGAGCATTCCGGGAAAGCTGAGCGCAGCGCGTTGGTGTCGGTGCGAAGCCAATTGCTCTCCAGAGAAAAAAAACGTGCATCAAGTTTTTGCCCCGAAAAAACATCTGAAACAGAAAGCAAGGGCATCGCAACCGTAAGTGAATCAAGCATTTGCAATGGCAAACGCGCATCAACTACCCGCTCGTGGAGGCTGGAAAATTGAGCACTGCCAACGATAGGTAGCAGGCAAAGCAATGCCAAGTTCCCAAAAATTTTAAACTTTTGGGAAGTTCTCTGCGCAAACGGCAGATGCATCCAGAATGACAAAAAAATATCCAAATCAGTTGGCAAGATAACGCCGTGGCAGGGACGTTTCGGAGGAGCGGGACGTTGCCTGCTCTAAACATTCCGGGTTACAGGTATGTTTGCCCTTAGAAGTTGTTTGAGTTATTCCTGTTGCGTCAAAAAGGCAGTTTTTCGCGCCATGCTTCTCCTTTTTTTCAATCCATAGCCCCACTATGCATTTCAAAAAACGAATTGCCT
>JACMMM010000158.1 GCA_014379065.1 Saprospiraceae bacterium | reverse complement strand
TTGTATCCTGGAACTCCGTTCCGGGACAATCAATTCCTCCCCCGGAACGGAGTTCCGGGGTACAAACCATACCTGAATATTTACATGAACATCGCCGTCGTCGGAACTGGCTACGTTGGGCTGGTAACTGGAACTTGTTTTGCTGAAACAGGCAACAATGTCATTTGTGTTGACATCAACAAAGAAAAAGTAAAAAGCCTCCGTGCAGGCAAAATCCCCATTTTTGAACCTGGTCTCGATGTCCTCTTTGAGCGCAATACCAAAGAAGGCCGTCTCCATTTTACCACTGATCTGGCCGAAGCCGTTGAAAAAGCCACGATCATTTTTCTTGCCCTCCCCACGCCGCCCGGCGACGATGGCTCAGCCGACCTCTCCTATATCATGGGCGTGGCCAAGGACTTGAGCGGCATTATCACCGACTACAAAGTGATCGTGGACAAAAGCACCGTCCCCGTTGGCACTGCCGAAAAGGTATCGGCCATCATGGCGGAGAAGCTTTCGAAAAAAATGTTTGATGTCGTCTCCAACCCCGAATTCCTCCGGGAGGGCGTGGCCGTGGACGATTTCATGAAACCCGATCGCGTGGTAGTGGGCACCAAAAACGAGCGCGCCCGAAAAGTCATGCGTCAACTCTACGAGCCTTTTGTGCGTCAAGGCAACCCCATCTATTTTATGGACGAGCGCAGCGCCGAAATGACCAAATATGCCGCCAATTCTTACCTCGCAGCACGTATTTCGTTTATGAATGAAATCGCCAACCTCTGCGAAAAGGTAGGCGCCAATGTGGATCAAGTGCGCATCGGCATGGGCTCGGATTCGCGCATTGGCAAGCGCTTCCTATTCCCCGGCATTGGCTACGGCGGCTCCTGTTTTCCCAAAGACGTGCAGGCTTTGGCCAAAACCGCTTCCGAATATTCTTACGATTTCAAAATCCTGAAATCGGTGATGAAAGTCAACGGAATCCAGAAAGGGATTTTGACAAAAAAGATAAAAAAACACTACAAAAATGACCTTTCCGGTAAAACCATCGCGGTATGGGGCCTCGCTTTCAAACCTAACACCGACGACATTCGCGAAGCACCGGCCCTTGTCATCATAGAAGAATTGCTGGCCTTGGGCGCAAAAGTCCGGGCTTTCGACCCGGAGGCCATGGAAAACGTCCGCTCCATGTATGGCAACCGCATCACGCTTTGTGATAAGATGTACGATGTGCTCGAAGGGGCCGATTGCCTGGCGATTATGACGGAGTGGAACGAATTCCGCACCCCTGATTTCGGGCTCATGGCCACCGCTCTGAGTGAGAAAATCATTTTTGACGGGCGCAACCTTTACGACACAGAGCAGATAAAAGATTTGGGGTTTCAGTACGTTAGTATCGGGCGTCCAAAGGTGAAAGGAAAAAGGGTTGATAAAGGTTTATAAGGGTTTATGAAGGTTGATGTTTAGCACTCGAAAAGTGCAAATCCCTGCCTTTTCGAGTGCTAAACATCAACCTTCATAAACCCTTATAAACCTTCATAAACTAGTAGTCCGACATGGCTCAAATGAACTGGGTTTTTCTCGACGATTTCGGAGGCCGCCATCGCGTGGGGCTTTACCATGGCGACCGTACGGGTCATGTGATGGTTCATTGCAACATGCGCATCGTGCAGATTGATTTCTCGGTAAAAGATACCAAGATGTACTCGTTTTTTATCGAAGACGAACTCTGCGAACTCATTCTCGAAAAGAAAGACGGCGTTTTTGGCTATGAATTCCGGGTAAACAAAAAGGTGGACACGCCCCGAAACCGCGTCCGCCGGGTAAAAGAAGGACAGACCCGCAAATACATGGCGCTTTTGGTCGGAGGAGTTGTGTTGGTACTTGCGTTGGCCTTTTTCGGCCTTCGATGGTTTGGGCAAGTTCAGGAATCCAAGCGCATGGCGTCCACCAGTATCGTCAGCAAATACAGCAAAACGAACATGAAATTACTTGCCAGCGAAGGCAAGCGAACCGCAGCACGACTCCACTTCGTACAGGGCGAAAAACCCGGCGAACAAAAAATCACCTACACATTATTGGCTGTTGACAGTATTATGGAGCAAGGAGATTTTGTCGTAGAAAAAATGGATCCGATCCTATTGCCCAACGGTTTTCCCTTTAGCGAAGGCGATGAGTTTGATGCAATCTACCTGCCAACCGACCCACAGGTACACCGGGTGGATTTTTTTCAGCCAACCCGTACGACTACCACGACTTACTTGCGGCTGGCCACCCAAGCGGAGCAAAAAAACAACACGGCTATTCCGCCCGAAAAACACATTTGCCGTGTGCTTACTGCTGCTGAGAGAATGGGCTGGCTCTGCCTCGCTAATTTTATTTTTCAGGATAAAACGCCCGAAGAAAACGCCCGCCACAACCGCGAATCATACGCTAGATTGATGCATACCCCTGATCTTATGAAAGAGATACAGAATAGGTGCTGGGACAGATGAAAGGATTTACGAATGACGATTTTGGATTTACGATTATTTTGATCCGAAAAAGGAAAGAATCTTGCCTTTTTCGGATCAAAATAATCGTAAATCGTAAATCCAAAATCGTAAATTTCTCTACTTCAAACTGTCTAAAAGCTCCTCCACCAGCATCGTGTCTTCTCCCTCTATTTCAGCGAGTTTGAGCGAACGTACAGCGGCTTTACGGGCCGCTTTTTTTTTGCCTATTTTGAGCCAAACCTTGGCGAGCGTGTATTGGTAATACGACGTTTCTTGTATAGAAATGGCTTTTTCAACCCAGTCCAGCGCCGTTTGTAGTCGGGCAGGATCGCTCACTTCTTCGGCAAAAATCGCGGCCATTTCGTTGAGCTCGTCGGGGTCGTCAGAAGGATAGCGGGTGTAGTGTTCAATAGCCGTTCGGGCAAAGTTCTCGCGATCGTTTTTTTGGTAGTAGTATTCGAGGCGGTAACGCGAGGCCATTGCTTCACCACCTTCGGGGTAGACCGTCCCGTAGAGCCGTTGCACTTCGCCAAGTTGGAGCTCGGGGTGACTTTGAAGATAGTCCTCGAATACGCTTTCGATTTTGGCTTTTACCTCGCGTTTGCCATATTTTTCTTCAAAGACGGGGCGGTTTTTTAGCAAAAACTGGAATCCTTCGGAATAGGGATCGTCAATATGGCGCATCAGCAAATCCATGTTTTCGGGCGTTCCGAGATTGTCCTCCGTTTTCAGAAAATCGTTGGCAATTTGGCCTGCATCGGGATCGAAAGCGAGGGTTTTTGCTTCCAAATATTTCAGCAAAAACTCCCGGCGGCGATTGCCCGAGGCATATTGGTGTTCCAAGGCAGCAAGGTTACGGGTTGGGTCGAGCGCGGTGTTGCCCAACGCTATGAGTTCCTGCGGATTGTGGAAACCTGCCGAACGGTGCTGAACCTCGCCTGTACTGTCCACAAAAAGCAGCGTGGGGTACACCCAGATTTGGTAGCGACTGGAAATTTCGATCCCTTCACCATGCTCCATATCCAATTTGATGTTCACAAAATGGGCGTTGAAAAAGGTCCCGACCGCAGTGTCGGGAAACACTTCTTTCGACATCATTTTGCAAGGGCCGCACCAAGTGGTAACTGCGTCCAGGAAGACGAGTTTGCCTTCGGATTTGGCTTTGGTTAGGGTTTCTGACCAGGTGGTGTGCTCGAATTGGATGCCTTGGGCAGGAGCGGCGGATGGTAGGAGCAGAAGCAGTGGCAGAAGCAGTGGCAATTGGCGATTGGCAGTCGGGCGGGCAATTGGGGCAATTCGAATCATGATGGAAATTTTGAATGGTGAGGATTACATTCGAGTGCAAAAATACAGGAATTTAGAAGGCCAAATTACACACAGCCACCCGTACATTCGCCCAGCAAAGCATCGAAAACCAATGCAATCTCCCGTCTTCATCAGCAACGTCAAGCACGCACCTTTGGCCGCCAGTTTAGTCATTGGCCGCACGGACGAACTCCAAAAAATAGCCGATGCCCTGGACAAAGGCGACGACCTGCTCCTGCTCAACGGCATGGGCGGCGTGGGCAAAACCACGCTCGCAGGCTTCTACATGGAGCGCTACGCCGCTCGCTATCAGCACATTGCATGGATCTCCTGTTCCGGCGATTTCCGGGGCGATCTCGTGCGCCAACTCAACCGGCAGCGCATTCCCGGTTTGCCCGATACCGACAACGTGCCCGAGCTCTTTGCCGCTATGCTCCTCAGCATGGAAGATATGCCCGGCCCCAACCTCCTCATTGCCGATAACCTGAACACGCCCGCGCAGATTGAAGACCTTGCGCAGCACAAGCCCCAATTCCCCCGCAACTGGAAAATGCTCATCACCGCTCGCTGCAATACGGGGGCATTCCCCGAACGCGCCATCGGGGTACTGGAGGATGAGGAAGCCAAAGAACTGTTCTCCCGACACTACGCCCTGCGCACTGGCGACACCGAGGCTCAACTTCAGGACTTACTACACAAAGTAGGCCGACACACCCTCGCGGTAGAGTTTATTGCCAAAACCCTGGCCCAATTGCCCGCCTGGAACCTCGCGCGGATGCTCCGCCACCTGAGCGAAAAAGGTTTGGCAGATTTAAGCACCGCTGCCACCGTAATCACCGCCCACAGCCGCGATATGCGTGTGTTGATGGAGGAATATTTGCATGCCATTTTTGAAATAAACCTTGGGGCCATTGGCGAAAAGCCGCGTGAGTTGCTGGCGCAGCTGGCGATGTTTCCGGCGCAGCCGCATCCTTTTCCGATACTTTGTCAAGTATTGGGTTGCACTGCGGAAGCCGAAATGGACTTGCTCGCTGCAACGCTCAATCTATTGAAAAACAATGGGTTGCTTGAAGATTTGGCGGCTGATGGCTGGTATCTGCACCCCCTGCTACAAGAAGTGGCGCGGCAAAAATGGCCGCCGAGTTATGAGACTGTTGCGTCAATACTGGATAGATTGGAAGAAGCCTTGGACAACTGGCCTTTACCGGAAAGTTTGCCTTTACTGCCCTACGCCGTGGCCATCGTGGAGCGGCTGCAATTTGAGGATGCACAGCTGGCGAGCGTGTGCTGGACTATTTCGGACCGGTATTATGATATAGGTGACTTTCCGAATAGTGAGCGGTTTATGCAAGCATCGAATCGGCTGTATGTTTCTGTGGATGATAAACGGAACATGGGAGTTACGTTTGAAAGGTTAGGGAGGTTGGCGAAAGATCAAGGCGACATGGAAAAGGCCCTCGAATTTTTTGAACAATACAAGAACATCAATGAAGAAGCTTGCTCTGCCAATCCCGAATCAGAGGATTTGAAAAATTTACTGACCATTTCTTACGAAAAAATGGGCGACATCTTTCAGGCGCAGGGAAAGATGGACGAGGCTTTGAACTTTTTTGAAAAAAAACTGAAATTGACCGAAGAACTCTATGCCGCCAACCCGCGCTCGGAAAGCCTGAAAAGCGGAATGGCTATTTCCTACGAAAAATTGGGTTCAACCTATAAAGCACGGGGGGAGATGGACGAGGCTTTAAGTTTTTTTGAAAAATACAAACAGTTCACTGAAGAACTCTGCGCCGCTAACCCACACTCGGAAAGCCTGAAACATTATTTGGCTGCTTCTTATGAACGATTGGGTTCGATCTTTCAAGCGCAAGGAAAGATGGACGAAGCTTTGAGTTTTTTTGAAAAACGATCTAAACTTGGTGAAGAACTTTATGTCGCCAACCCGCACTCGGAAAGCTTGAAAAGCGGACTAGCCATTTCTTACTCCAAATTAGGCTCAATCTTTCAGGCGCAGGGAAAGATGGATAAGGCTTTGAGCTTTTTTGAAAAATACAAGCAGTTCAACGAAGAACTCTACACCGCCAACCCGCGCTCGGAACGGTTGGGCATTGGCTTGGGAGTGTCGTATACCAAGTTGGCAGAATGGCACAAAGCACAAAAGAATCCAGCGCAGGCACTGGAATACTATCGCAAAGGCCTGGCACTCTACGAGCAATGGCACGCCGTCACGGGGCGGTTGGATGTGGGTGGGTGGATAGAGGTGATTCGGGGAAGGATTGCGGAATTGGAGTAGACTTTTCGCTACAAAAAGTTTTTTTGCCACTAATTGCACGAATTTTCACTAATAATGATTGCAATTAGTGAAAATTAGTGTAATTAGTGGCAACTTTAAAAAGTAAATTAAAAAACTTTTTGTAGTAAAACCTGTGAATTACTACCTTCGCCCAAACAAAACCTATTATGGCACGACGCAATTCCTCCTCCAACTCCGGCGGCTTCCTTTTCAAAACAGGCATTTTCGCCGCACTGGCGGGCCTGGCTTTTTTCTTGTTCAATCAATTCGGCGGCAAGAAATCGAACCAGCCAATTGATGAGAAACCGCCCATCGAGATTTCAAACGGGCAACCCAAAACGGACGTCGGAACACCGCAGCCGCCCACCGAGAGTCAAGTACCTGAAGAGATTTTCCCCGCCGCCTCAGGCGAGGTCGTGCGCCACACCTGGTACACCCTCGGCTACTCCGAAGACCACGAACAAGCTGAATGGGTCGCCTATGAACTCACCCGAGATCACCTCAACGAAAACTGGGCGGAGCGGCCAAACTCTTTCCGGCCCGACCCGGAAGTAGATACCGAGAGCGCCACGCCCCGCGACTACAATTCCAGTGGCTATGACAAAGGCCACCTCTGCCCTGCCGCTGACATGGCCTTCGACGCAGCGGCCATTGACGAAACGTTTTTTATGAGCAACATGAGTCCGCAAGTCCCCGCCTTCAACATGGGCATCTGGCGCGAACTTGAAGAACTCACCCGCGATTGGGCGCGGCGCTTCAACCATTTGTATGTAGTCACCGGCCCCGTGCTTTCTCAGCCCGGCTTAGGTCAAATCGGCTTTAGCAAAGTGACCGTCCCGAGCTATTATTACAAAGTCCTGCTCGCCCCGGATCAGCAAAAGGCCATCGCCTTTATCCTGCCGAATCAGGTGAGTGAAAAACGCGTCACCGATTATGCTTGCTCTATCGACAAGGTTGAAAATGCCACAGGAATTGATTTTTTCCCGCGAGTGCTCAAAGGTCTTGGCGAGGAACTGGAAGGCTCACTAGACAAAGATGCCTGGCCGATCAATAGCAAGCGGTATCAGGAACGGGTGAAGGTGTGGAACGTGAAGCGGTAGATGATGAATGGGATTCCGGGCTTTTCAAAAATTGTGTCGAGTCTTGGCCGCGCCCCCTACCCCTGAAGGGGAGTCCATTTCGTTGAGTGCATATTT
>JACMMM010000157.1 GCA_014379065.1 Saprospiraceae bacterium | reverse complement strand
GCTTCCAGATGGTTTTGCCATTGAGTCCTCGATAACCAACCTCTACAGAAAGGCTGGTAATCTCCTCCCATTTTGGGTCATTTTGGCTGAGGTTGCAGCTTACTTCTATTAGCAGCGGCTCCATAGTCCTTGATTTGAAGCGGGTTAAAAAATCGTTGAGGTTCATAAAGTGTGTTTGTTTTACCCGCCTTCGCTAAGTCTTCGGCGGGTAAACCTGGCCCCCGGCAGCGCTCCAGTGATTTCACCTTTTTCCTGCTCGGCCTTTCGGGGGGCGGAGCGCTGCTCGGGGTTGTTTGGGCAAACTTTGCCAGGCTGCTTTCATGTGGTCATTCCTGGTTTCTGATTCTGACAGTTTTCTCAAAAACGTTTCGGCTTTCCTTGTTCGCTTCTGATAGGTCAAAGGTGGGGGTGATAGAGGAGCTGCGCCAAACACAGAAATTGACATCACTTCCATTACTGGGATTTTTTTAAGATTTTTGTGTTGCCCTATTTGACTTGGATAAACACAAGGCCTTGGTTTCCAATGCTTTTATGATTATTTTCGGCCTTCGATGTACGCCAGTCCACTCCTACGCACCCTCCAACTTCTTTCGCAAGAAGAACTTGACGCACTGCATCTCTTTGCGGCATCGCCTATTTTCAACGATACCAGGCCCGATGAGACCTTGGCGCTGTTTGAATTTTTGAAGAAATTTTACCCGCATTTTGAAAGTAATGAGCTACACCGTGACTTGGCGGGAAAGCGTTTTTTCCCAAAAGCAAGCAATCCGGTAGGTGCTTTGCAGCGCACCATGGCACAACTAATGAGCATCGTGCGTCATTTTGTTACTTTCCGTTACGCTGTCCTGCGAGATGCTGAAGCACTCGATGGTTCTGCCCTGCTTCATGAAGTACAGCAAAAGCTTTCGCTCATGCGCTTCTATAGCGAACGCCTTCAAAAGGCTGATCTTCCAGCTGCTCCATCCAAGCAGGTTGAAGAACATGGGCGCAAAAGCAGAAAAGCAGAAAATTTCTTTGAAAATTTGAACAATCAGGCACGAAAAGAGCTGAACATCTGCGTGGATTTCAGCGATTTCGATGAATATGAGTTTGCTGATTACCACCAATTCAAGTTTTTGGTAGAGCAAGAAAAAGCCTTTTTTGAAGAGCAGAACAGCGAGCGAGATGGCGACAAAAACTTATTGGCAGCCACGGAACAACTCGACACATTCTACCTAATGAGCAAACTCGACCAGATGTGCCGCCTTGTGCATTACCAACGGATGTGGCGCTTGTTTGAAGATGGCTCGCCGGAACATACGAGGTTTCTTGTAAACCGCGATACCACGGTGCAAATTGCGCACACACTCCGCGCCAACGGCTTTTTTCAACAACCTGCTGTAGCGCTTTATTGCACGTTGCTTGATTTCTTGACACAAGGTGATCCAGCCGAAGCAGAGCAACTATCAGAAGCATTTGAAAAATTGCTAGAGGAAAACCTACAGGCTCTGCCTGCCATGCGGGTACAAGCCATGCGGGTAATGGTGCGGGGTTTTTGGCCCGCACGCTACCGAGAAACGAAAGACCAGCGATTTTTAGAAAAAATATTTTCGCGGCAACTGCATCAATTACAACAACTTAAACCCGGAGAAAACCTTCCCAGCACTCATTTCCAGAATATCTTGTTTACTGCATTGAAATTGAAGAAGGCGGATTGGGCGGAAGATTTCTTTCAAAAACACCAGAACAGAATTACTGGCTTGAACGATGAGGAACAAAAGTCGCTATTGCTCAATATTGCGCGTGCGGCCATCCTTTTTGCTAAAAAAGACTTTGCTGCTGCGGCAAAAACATTGCCGCACTACCTTACCTACGGTGCTTTGGACGACATTTATCTTTATGCCATTGCCGCAACGCTTGATACGCGCATCCGATATGAACTCGACGATCTCGATGATGACTACGCCGAGCACATGCTACATGCCACAGCTACCCGCCTTCGTCGCGACGACTCCTTGCCATCCCACCGACGTGCCGAACGCTTGCGCTTTTTCCCGCTTGCCAAAGATCTGTTTAAACTTAAAGTGCTAAAAAGCCAAGATCGTCGGGCTGATTTAAAACCAGGCTTGACAAAAATTCGACAACGACTTGATAATGAAATAGTTGTGGACTGGGAATGGGTGGAAGAGACGTACTCTTCTTTTAGAAATGAAAATAAATAAACGACTGCACCTCCGCTGATTTGACTTGCATCACAAGTGCAATAAAGGCTGTCAACAAGAGAGCCTTGCCAAACAACGGGAGCGCCGTGGCAAAGCGCTGAGCGGCTAATTCAGTGGATTTTGGCAGAAAATGTAGCCCAAATCCCAACATCATCCAGAACAGCACCGCGCCATAGCCGGTCAGAAAATCAACAAAGAACTCTGGCCTAAACTCGTAGGCAATTTGGTGCAACATCTGTCCCACTTTTTCCATGCCCTCGGCTCGGAAAAATATCCAGCAAAAACAGACGAAATGGAAAGTCAAGATGCCGCCGAGGACTCGTCTAAATGTCCCTGACGGGCCAGGGGCATAGATTTTAATCCATTTTTCTGCGGCCAACGCAAGCCCATGCAGCGCCCCCCAGATAATGAACCTAGAAGCCGCGCCGTGCCAAAGACCTCCAAGCAACATCGTGGCAAAAAGATTGAAATTGGTGGACAGGGCCTGTCTATCGCCTCGCCATAGTGCGGGCACGGCCACAATGGTAACCACTGCTGACCACAAAGCTAGCCACCACCATGCCCCATTGAATGCCCAAAAAATGGACAGCCCTAGGGTCAGGGCCAAAAAACCACCTGTTACTATCCAAGTACCGATACTACTGCCTCGGTTGCCGCCAAGCGGTATGTAAAGGTAATCCCGAAGCCAGGTGGAGAGAGAGATATGCCATCGCCGCCAGAATTCGGTGATGCTGAGTGACTGGTATGGAGCATCAAAATTGATTGGAAATTTGAAGCCCATCAACAAGGCTAGACCGATGGCCATATCTGAATAGCCAGAGAAATCGCAGTAAATCTGCAAGGCGTAGCCGTACACGCCAAACAAATTTTCCAGTCCAGTGTACTGCAACGGCGACTCAAATACGCGATCCACAAAATTGACGCTTATATAGTCAGAGATCACCGCTTTTTTGAACAAACCTGTACAAATCAGGAAAAAGCCACGGCCAAAATCTTCTCGCGACACAAACACGGGCCTTCGGATTTGGGGCAAAAAATCTGCCGCTCGTACAATGGGGCCAGCCACCATCTGGGGGAAAAACGTGACATAAAAGGCATAGTCGAGCATACTGTCCTCGGCCTTCAATTGTCCTCGATACACATCAATGGTATAGCTTAGCGATTGGAATGTAAAAAACGAAATGCCGGCGGGCAGAAAGAGATAGCAAGGGTTAAAAGGCTTTTCGAATATCTCGCAGAACAACTCCGAGTAGAGATTGTATTTGAAGTAGACCAGCATTCCCAGATTGACCACAAGACTTACGATGAGCAGCATCGTTTTGTCGCTTTGACTTTTTGAGCGATACATCCACCTTGCGAGGTTGAAATCCACCACCACGATGAGGACGTGAAGCAGCCAGAAACCACCCGCGCACTTGAAATAAAAGAAAAGGGAAAACAACATTACCCAAGCAATGCGCAAGCGATTGTGCCGCATCAGCGCTTGATAGACACTGTAGAACCCGAGAAACAAAAACAAAAAAAGCCCAGAGCTGAAAAGCAAGGGCGATACGGTCTCGAACTGTCCACACGCATTTTTTATAAGCGGACTTCTCGTCAGTTCTACCAGTATTTTGGCTAGGTCAAGGTCAAACACGGCGCGAAGGTATGGAACGTGGATTCAAAATTTTCAAACACTAAGGAACTAAGGGACACTAAGTGTTACACCGCTCAAACCCCTATTAGCCTTAGTGTCTCTTAGTTCCTTAGTGTTTTGAAAAACTATTGAATCACGATGCAATGCTCGTTGTTTCTTGCAAAAACAAAGGCTGTTTTGCTGCCAATTTTTACCGATTTGATACGCCGGACCTGGCCCTTGATACGCAAATCGCCGAGTGGGAAAACTTGCATCGCTCCATTTATTGAAAAGTGGAGCACATTGCCAAAATTGGCGTCGTAACGCCCCATTTCTATGTTGCATTCATAGAAATTGCCACCCAAAACTGCCTCCATTTTGCCATCTCCATCAAGATCGGCCAAGCTGCAGGCATCGAGCGTGGAAAACTGAAGTTGGTCGGGCAAAGGGGATGCTTTAAAATTCATGCCGCCAGTGTTTTCAAAATACATGCTCTCAAAGGTATTGGCCTCACGATGCACAGATTTGGCAAGTTTGTCCTTGCCAAAAATATCTGGCACACTGGCTTTGGCAAAGTCCTTGGCATAGAGGAATTTTTTCTTAAGGCCAGGAATTGTTTTGGTGATTTCTTCAAAAGTGGCAAAAGGCAACTCCTTGTTTTTCAAGTAATAACTGAGAATTTGATCCACTTGGCCGTTGTTGTCAAAATCAGAGACATACATGCTGACAGGTTCAGAGAGGGTAGGGTGGAAGCGGCCGTTTTGGCCCAAATTGCCAGCCAGAATATCGAGGTCGCCGTCACCGTCAAAATCATGGGGCAGGGCGAAATTCCACCAGCCAGATAGATCGTTTAACTGCTTTTTTTCAAAAGATCCTTGTTGATTCAGGAAAACCGTGAGTGGCTCCCATTCGATAGCCAACACCAAATCCTGATCGCCATCGCCGTCCAGGTCAGCCCAGGCCCCATTTTTTACAAGGCCAGCTTGCTGGAGGCCACCGCCAATTTTTTGTGCAACATCTTCAAAGAGAGCGTTCCCCTTGTTTTGAAACAAAAAAGAAGTAGGTGTGAGGCCGTAATTCCAGGGCTGTGCCCGTGCGCCAATGAAAAAATCAATGAGGCCGTCCTTGTTGAAATCACAAGGAAGCACACAAGAAGCCGTTGCAAATGCAGCAGGGAAATCGCGCCGTTCAAAATTGCCCTTGCCGTCGTTGAGGTAATAGCGCTGTTTCATGGCTTCGTCGCGGGTTTTCCATTCGTTGCCACCAGCTGC
>JACMMM010000156.1 GCA_014379065.1 Saprospiraceae bacterium | reverse complement strand
CTTTTTCTGAAAGAGCCGCCGAATACGGCTTAAACGAAGACGGCTACACTACCCACGCAGCCTTTGTTGATTACGACCTTGATGGCGACTTGGATTGTTACATTCTGAACAATAGTTTCATGCCGGTCAATACCCTCAACAACAGCAACAACCGCGAACTCTATGCCAAGGACTGGCCGGTAAAAGATTTTTTAAAAGGTGGTGGGGATAAGCTTTTGCGCAATGACGGCCCTCCCCTAAACGGAAGCGGAGGCTTCGTGGATGTCACCAAGCAGGCAGGCATTTACGGCTCGCTGATTGGCTTTGGTCTGGGCATCACAGTTGGAGATGTGAACGGCGACCTTTGGCCGGACCTCTATGTTTCCAACGATTTTTATGAGCGCGACTATCTCTACATCAACCAAGGTAACGGCACTTTCAAAGAAGAGATCGAGCAATGGGTAGAGCACATGAGCCTCGCTTCTATGGGCGCCGACATGGCCGATATCAACAACGACGGCTGGCCCGAAATTTTCACTACAGAAATGCTCCCCAGCGAGGAAACGAGGTTGAAAGCGACTACTCAATTCGAAAATTACAATGTCTATCAGCTCCATCAGGAGCGTGGGTTTTACCATCAGTACATGCAGAATTGCCTGCAACTAAACAACAAAAACAAGACTTTTAGTGAAATCGCCTACTACGCAGGTGTAGCTGCATCTGACTGGAGCTGGGGGGCACTCATGTTTGATGCGGACAATGACAGCTGGCGTGACATTTATGTTTGTAACGGCATTTATAAAGATGTGATTGACCAGGATTTTATGGACTTTTTTGCGGACGAAGTGGTGCAGAAAATGGCCCTGACAGGTCGAAAAGAGCAAATCAACGAAGTAATTTCCCGAATGCCTTCCGTTCCAATCCTGAACAAAGCGTTCCGTAATACGGGCAAACTTCAATTTGAAGACAAGGGACTGGACTGGGGCTTCACAACTCCTTCTTTCTCCAATGGCGCAGCTTACGGCGACCTCGACAACGACGGCGACCTCGACCTTGTGGTAAACAACGTGAATCAAGAGGCTTATTTATATCAAAACAAGGCAGAAAAAGTGTTCCCTGACCATCACCATCTGAGCGTAACTTTGAAAGGGAAGGAGCAAAACACTTTCGCAATCGGCTCAAAAGTAACCGCCTACCGGGGCAGCGAACAAATCAATTTCCAACTTAATCCTTCTCGGGGTTTTCAGTCTTCCGTGGATTACAAAATGGTATTTGGACTGGGTCGGAATCCCTCCATTGACTCGCTCGTTGTGATTTGGCCGGATAAAACTCAAACAACCCTCCACCACCCGTCCGTAGACACTACGATCCAAGTTTTTTGGGGAAAATCAAGTGGCTTGGCCCGGAACAATTCAATGCAAATCGGCACAGAAGCACCTCTATTTCAAGAAGTTGCGTGCAATTTTCAAGCCAGCAAAGAAGATGCGTTTATTGATTTTTACCAAGAAGGCCTGAGTTTTCGGATGCTCTCGCGAGAAGGCCCCAAAGCCGCCGTGGCAGACCTGAATGGCGACCAGCTAGACGATGTTTTTATTGGCGGACCGGCTGGAGTGCCAGGGCGATTGTACCTGCAAACCCCTGCTGGAAGTTTCGCTCAAAGTGGTCGAACCACTTTTGATCCTGACTCTATTTTTGAAGATACCGCCATTATCTTTTTTGATGTAGATGGCGATAAAGACCCAGATTTATTCGTGGGAAGCGGCGGCAATCACCAGCCCCCCGGATCCCGCTTTATGCAGAATCGCCTGTATATCAACGACGGGAAAGGCAATTTCAGCCGAAGTCAACAGCCCTTGCCTTTGAGTGGGTTCAATACTGCCGTGGCAGTCCCCCTCGATTTTGATGGCGATGGGGACTTGGACTTGTTCGTAGGAAATCGGTCACTTCCAGGGATTTACGGTGCGCCACCGAAGCATTTTTTGTATGAAAACGATGGCAAAGGCAATTTCCGCGACGTGACAAAAGACGCTGCGCCCGACTTTAACTTGTTGGGAATGGTAACTGATGCCAAAATGGTAAACCTTGTTGGAGACGCAAGGCCCGAGCTGGTCGTAGTGGGCGAATGGCGCTACCCACATATTTTTGAAATCAAAGGCGGCAAACTGGTGACCGTCAAATCTAACCTTGACGAATATTCAGGTTGGTGGTACGCCCTTCAAACAGATGATGTGGACGGCGATGGCGACCAGGATCTGATCCTTGGCAATCGGGGCGAAAACTTCTATTTCTCCGGCACGAAGGAAAATTCCGCCAAACTTTGGGTCAACGATTTTGACGGAAACGGCACCATAGATAAAATTATGACCCGAAGCGTGCATGGCCGCGACATGCCCATCCCGATGAAAAAAGAACTCACCAGTCAAATACCGAGCCTGAAAAAACAAGTGCTGAAACACGCTGATTATGCCCAAAAATCCATTCAAGATCTGTTCAAGAAAGAAATTCTGAAAAAATCTGTCGTGATGGAGGGCAATTATTTCCAGTCGGCGGTGGCGCTGAACAATGGAAATGGGCAGTTCACCATGATGCCCTTCCCAGCGGAAGTGCAGTTTTCCTGCGTGTGTGGTATTTGGTGTGGCGACCTCAATGGCGACGGTCTCAACGACTTGGTGATGGCGGGCAACGACGCAGGCTTTATGCCGCAGTTCTCCAAATTGGACGCAAGTTTTGGCCATACGCTTCTTAACAAAGGCGGCGGAAACTTTGAATGGATGGAAAATCGTTCTTCCGGTTTTTTCATTCGAGGCAATGCGAAAACCTTGACTACGCTCCAGATTAGAGGCAAAAAATATCTACTGGCTACCTTGAATGGGGAGAAACCTAGGTTGTTCAGATTTGAATACTGGGATGATAATCTAGCGAAGTGAGATTGAACTTCACTATTTCAGTATTGTTATTCACATGAAACAGGAGCAAAAGATTCTACTGAAGTCAGTCAAACAATAACTTAAATTTGAATTTAACAACATGAATGTTCTAAATTTTGAAGATTATAAAACCCAAATCCAAGATGCTATTCAAAAAAAAATTAGTCGAGGGTCAATTGTACCCTCTGACCCAGATGGTTATATTTTAATCGATGGTTTCTTCAATCTTCCATTCTATAAGGAAGTTGGAAGCAATATTATCCTTGGTGGTCCATCAATTCCCGCAGTTTCAGTTGTGGGCAAAAGCACGGGAGTTATTCACACTTTTGCCCTTAAAGTTCTTTTGCCTAACATTCAATTATAGATTCTATGGAGGATAATAATAAAATAATTCAGGATGAAAATGAAAAGGGCAGTCTCCAAGGTATACTTGGAGAGGGAAGCGATGATTTGACGGCCACTCCAATACAAAAAGGAGTTGATGAAGATAATTCGCAAAGGTTAAGCGAGAGGCTTTCATTCGAAGGCTCTCTTAGTCCAGAGCAAAAAACCGAAGTCAGATCTCTCTTTAAAGCAGATTTTGAAGCTTCAATTGAAGAAAAAAAAGAGGAGCTCAAAAAAGAAACGCAAGAGACAAAAAAAGATTTTTTAACTATTTTTGGACTGTTTGCATCCTTCGTAACATTCCTTTCAATAGAAGTTCAGGTTTTTAAGAACAAAGACAATGTGTGGGAATTGATTGGGGTTACATCAATTTCATTATCGTTTGTGATGTTCTTTGCCATAGTTATCAACGACATTGCAAAAGATAAAAACGGCTGGTCAGATTTTATAAAACCTATCTATTTAATCAATATTTTCTTTGCTTCAATAGGCATATTTTGCTTGTTTATGGGAAGCAAGTCACCAGGAAATAAAATGGATTCTCTTGAAAAGAAGATAGCGTCGGATAGCCTTGAAATATTCTATTTAAAAAATGATGCAATTGGATTGAGAAATAAAATTGACAGTCTGGCAAGCAACATAGATAGCCTTGGAGCACTTATAACCCCTTCTCAATGGTAGGTATTAATTATCCATGCTAAAACTTTCATTTTCAACACTTTTCCTACTGTTGCTTGGCTGTAACCGCCCGGAGAGTGGCCCGCCTAAATTCGAACTCCTTCGCAAAAATGCCACAGGGTTGGATTTTGACAACACGCCCCACCAGAGCGCAGATCTCAACGTGTTCAACTACATGTACTTCTTCAATGGCGGCGGCGTGGCAGCAGGAGATTTCAATCAGGACGGCCAGATTGATTTGTTTTTCACCTCCAACATGGGGCCGGACAAACTTTTCCTGAACGAAGGGAAATTGCATTTTCGCGACGTGACCCAACAGGCTAAGGTAAATCCCGAACAAAGTGGCAGTATTTCGTGGAAAACTGGCGCTTCAATAGTCGACATCAATAATGACGGAATGCTCGACATTTATGTCAGCCAAGTCGGCGATTACAAAGCCATCAAAGGGCGAAACAGGCTGCTCATTTGCCAAAAAATTGAAAATGGCGTTCCCGTTTTCGCAGACAAAGCAGCCGAATGGGGCATTGATTTGGTAGGTTTTGGTACGCAAGTCGCCTTCTTTGATTACGATCTGGATGGCGACTTGGATATGTACCAACTCAATCATTCGTTGCATCAAAATGGCACTTTTGGCCCACGAAAACAATTTGAAGGTACCATTCACCCTCTTTCCGGGGATAAATTATTGGAAAATCAGGGCGGAAAATTTCTTGACGTAACCGCAAAATCCGGTATTCAAAGCACCGTCATCGGCTACGGATTGGGCATTGGTGTGAGCGACTTCAACCTCGACGGTTGGCCCGATGTCTATATCGGGAACGATTTTCATGAGAACGATTACTACTACATAAACCAGCGCGATGGCACTTTTAAAGAGTCATTAGCGGAGGCTATTCAGCACACCAGCCGTTTCTCCATGGGCGTGGATATCGCAGACATCAACAACGACGGCTGGAACGACCTCATTTCGCTCGATATGCAGCCGGAAGACCCCCAGATTTTAAAAGCATCCCTCGGGGAAGACGGCTTTGCGATATATCAGATGAAACTCGGCTATGGCTACCAAAACCAATATGCGCGAAACGCCTTGCAACTGAACGACGGCACAGGGCATTTTCAAGAAATCGCCCAGTTTGCGGGCGTGAGTGCCACCGATTGGTCCTGGGCCCCTCTCTTTGCAGATTTTGATGCTGACGGCTACAAAGACCTTTTTATCTCCAATGGCATTCCCCGCCGCATGAATGATGTGGACTTTATGCGATTCCAGGAAAACAAGGGCGAACAGGCGGGTTTTGAAAAAGACAAACTCGCCATCGTTGAAAAAATGCCCCGCATCAAATTGCCGAACAAATTTTTTCACAACGGAGGCCATCTAAAGTTTGAAGATTGGAAGGAGAAAGTCAGAGATGACCAACCCAGCTTTTCCAATGGCGCCATCACGGCAGACCTCGACAACGACGGCGACCTCGATATGGTCGTGAACAACATTGAAGACGAGCCTTTTGTGTATAAAAACCTTGATCGCGAACAGGGCAATACCCAAAACGCCTTTCTTTCTTTTCGCCTGAGGGGTTCAGCTCAAAACCTCAACGCCATTGGGACGCAGTTGGCAGTTTTCAAGAAAAATGGCGAACGATTGGTCGAAGCTTTTTATCCCGTGCGGGGCTATCAGTCGAGTGCAATAGTGCCGCTGTACCTCGGTGTTGGTGATGCGAATTCGGTGGATTCGGCGTTTGTGATTTGGCCCGACCGGACATTTGAACGGCTGGGGAATTTGAAATTCAACGGTACATCTGATCTTGTATGGCGAGCGGGATTGCCTGTTTTTGATTTTTCCATTCTTGGAAAAAAAGTGGATAAGCCCTTCGTTTTCAAGGATATTACTCAAAATATCGGGCTGGATTTTATCCACCTTGAAAACCCTTTTATCGAGTTCAATCGCGAAGCACTCATCCCGCACATGGTCTCTGCCGAAGGGCCTGCACTTGCAGTGGGCGACGTAAATGGCGACGGTTTGGAGGATGTTTTTTTCGGGTCTGCAAAATTTGAAAAAAGTGCGCTTTATCTCCAATCCAAAAACGGAACATTTCATCTCAACACGCCCTCGGCCATTTTAAAAGACAGCATTTTTGAGGACGTAGACGCCGTTTTT
>JACMMM010000155.1 GCA_014379065.1 Saprospiraceae bacterium | reverse complement strand
GTGCCAGGCTTCGTCCAGCGCCGGGAGCAGGGCTTCGGCGGTGTTTACTTTGGTGACGCCAAAGCTGGAACCATGGCTGTTGGGCTTAATGAACAAGGGCAGCCCCAGACCGAGCAATTCTTCCGGATCGACGGCCGGTCCGCGGCGCAGCAGGGTCGAACGGGCCATCGGAATTCCGGATCCGGCCAATTGGAGCTTGGTATTGTACTTGTTCATGGTCAGGGCGCTGACGTAACCATTGCAACAGGTGTAGGGAATTCCCAACATTTCCAGGTAGCCTTGCAATTTGCCGTCTTCCAACGGGCTCCCATGCAGGGCGGCGAAGGCACAATCGAAGTATACCGGATCGGGGCCATAGCCGGTCAGGGAGAAATCATTTTTGTTTACCGCAAGTCCGGTATCGAGGTCTCGCCAGTCGCCTCGCTGAATGTCGATGAGAAAACTGCGATACCGGTTCATCGGCAGGTGCTCGCGGACCACTGCACCGCTTTGCAGCGAAATAACCCGCTCGGCGGAATCCCCCCCGGTGAGGATGGCGATGTTTTTCATACCTCCTGAATTTTCGCTGCAAGTTTAGCCTTTGCCAGGAAAATTTCTTAAAGATCTTTAAAAGCCGGCTTAATGTTCCGTTAAGCATTAAACGCAAGGCATTGGTAAGAGTCTTTTAAACGATAGACGGTAGATGGTGGAGGGTGGACGGTGGACGGGCAGCTTCGCTCAAATATCTACTGTTTACCTTCCAACGTCTACGCTCTTCCAGGGCTTGGGGGAGGCCCTGTCCACCATCTACCGTCTACCGTACACCGTCTACCGTCTACCGTCCTATGGCATTATCGAAACAGTTAAAGCTTCAACATCTTTTATGGCGCACTGGCTTCGGGCCGGCCACTACCGAAACCGCCCATTGGGAATCCTTACCGGAATCGGCCTGGTGGACCAAGGTCAAGGAAGCTTCGGTGAAGCCGCCGGGCATGTTCGACGTGGCCGACGGAGCCGTCAAAGGTTTGGTTATGGGGGTCGGGATGCTGGGCAAGATGGAGCGCAACGATCTGACCAAGGAGGAAAAGAAAAAGCTCAAAAAGCAAAGTCGGGAGGATTTGAAAAATCTGAACCTGCGCTGGCTGGAGGAAATGGTGGAAACCCGGGCCCAACTGCGTGAAAAGATCGCCCTGTTCTGGCACGGCCACTTCGCCAGCCGCAACATCAACATCCTTTACCAGCAGCAGCTGCTCGACGTGGTTCGTACCCATGCCCTGGGCAACTTCGGCGATCTGCTGCGCGGCGTTTCCAAGACGGCGGCCATGCTGGCTTTTCTCAACAATCAGCAAAACAAAAAGCAGCACCCCAACGAAAATTTCGCCCGCGAGGTGATGGAGCTCTTCACTTTGGGGCGTGGGAATTACACGGAAAACGATGTGAAAGAAGCCGCGCGAGCGTTCACCGGTTGGAGCCACCGGCTCGACGGCACGTTCGTGTTTCGCCTACGCGACCACGATTCGGGCAGCAAAACGGTATTGGGAAAAACAGGCAATTTCGACGGCGACGATATGCTGGATATTTTGCTGGAAAAGCGCGAAACGGCGCGGTTCATCGCCCGAAAACTGTATAAATTTTTGGTAAACGAAACCCTCGTGCCGGAAGAACGCATCAACTGGCTCGGTGACCGTTTTTTTGATTCGGGATACAAAATCATGCGTTTGCTGGAGGATATCGCCCGTTCGGATTGGTTTTATGCACCTGAAAACATGGGGGTAAAAATCAAATCGCCCGTTGAACTTTGGGTGGGCATTCGGCGAACCATCCCCATGGAACTGGCCGACCCAGAGAGCCAACTCGTGTTGCAAAAAGTCCTAGGGCAAGTCCTTTTTTACCCGCCTAATGTAGCGGGCTGGCCCGGCGGTCGCAACTGGATTGACAGCAGTTCGCTCATGTTGCGCCTCCGAATCCCGCAACTTTTGTACCGCAACCAAGACCTTGATGTACACGGAAAAACCGACGACGACCAACAAATGGGCGAGGCTGCCAAAGGCCAGATGCGCCGACTTTCGGCCGTGATGGATTGGCAACCCGCGATTGACTTGTTTGCCAAAACGCCTGACAATGAGTTGATTGGGAAAATAGCCGAGTTCCTATGGGCGGTTCCAACAAAAAACCTTCCATGGGAAGTGCTGCAAAAGAACACGGATCGTAGCAACCGCTCTGCACTTGTGCAAACGGCAATGGTGCAATTGATGGCAACGCCGGAATATCAACTTTGTTGAGGATTTGTTTATTGGGGGATTTGGGGATTTGTTGGCCAGAGCTTGGTATTTGTGCTTGCCGTCAAATCGAATACCAAGCTCTGGCCAACAAATCCCCAAATCCTCAATTAAACGAATCCACTACTGCTTGATATATTGCACGTTGGCTTGGATTTTTACTTCGTCGGATACCACTGCGCCACCGGCCTCAGTGAGAGCGTTCCAGGAAAGTCCGAACTCGCTGCGTTTGATTTTGCCTTCAACCTCAAAACCCGCCTTAACCTGTCCGTAGGGGTCTTTGGTAATGCCGCCAAAGTCGGCTTTGAACGTAACAGGTTTCGTCACGTCGCGGATGGTTAGATTGCCTTCAATCTCATGTTCGCTCGTGGCCGAAGGACGGATGGCTGTAGCCACAAAAGTGATTTTAGGAAAGGCTTCGGCGTTGAAAAAATCATCGCCACGCAAGTGATCGTTGCGCATGTCCATACCGGTGTCAAGGGAGGCGGTCTCTATTTCAAAGGCGATTTTGGCGGTGGTAAAATCATCGCCTTCGGTGCTAAGGGTGGAGGAAAAGTTTTTGAATTTGCCCGAAACAGTGGAAATGACCAAGTGTTTGACCTTGAAAGTCACTTCGGAGTGAGCAGTGTCCAGGTTCCAAGTTGTAGATGCCATGATATCGAAAAGTTTGAAATGGTGAAAGTTAGAAAGTAAAACACAGTGTTGTAAATTTAGTTGTTGTAACACTTAATTTTTTATAGATGGTGATTTGGTTATGGAGGATTTGGTTATTTGAGCGCCAGAGCTTGGCATTTGTTTTTCTGAAAGTTCGCACAAATGCCAAGCTCTGGCGCTCAAATAACCAAATTCCCTATCCCCAAATCCTCAAAAAAAACACTCATGCTAATAACAAGAAGAGATTTTCTCAAGGTTGGTTCACTAGCGACCACCTCTTTACTGCTGCCAAAATTTCTAAAGGCCGTGGAGGCCCCTGGTGCATTGGCGATGAAAGGCCGCAGCCTCGTCGTCATCCAATTCAGCGGCGGCAACGACGGCTTGAACACCATCATCCCCACGCGCAACGACGTATATTATCGGGAAAGGCCAGGGCTCGGCATCAAACGAGAAACCGCGCTGGCGCTTACGGACGAGGCAGGCTTGCATCCTACCCTCACGGGGCTCAAAAACCTCTGGGATGCCGGGCACATGGCCGTGCTCAACAGCGTCGGCTACCCCAACCCCGACCGTTCGCACTTCCGCAGCATGGACATTTGGCAATCCGCCAGTCCTGCCGACGAGTATTGGCAAACGGGCTGGTTGGGGCGCTATCTCGATGCGCAATGTGCAGGGAGACCTGCCGCGGCACTCGAATTCGACGACACTTTGAGCCTCGTGATGAAAGGCGAAAATTCCAAGGGGCTTGCGCTTCAGGACGCCAAACGGCTTTACGAAAGCACGCGCAGCCCCTTCTTTGCGGAATACTCCGCCGCCAAAGGCAAGGTGCTCGACGACGATGCGCCGGTGGATTACCTCTACAAAACCATGGCCGAAACGCTTTCTTCGGCCAATTACCTGTTCGAGCAAAGCCGCAAAGCGAATGCGGGCAGGGCTGGCGCGGGGTTGTACCCCGTAACGGGTTTAGGCAAGGATTTGAAAACCATCGCCTCGTTGATTTTGGCCGACACTGATACAGCGGTGTACTATGTTTCGTTGGGCAGTTTCGACACTCATATCAATCAGGAAGCGCAACAAAAACGGCTGTTTCAGGAGCTAAATGATGCGTTGGCCGCCTTTTCTAGCGACTTGAAAGCCAATGGGAAATGGAATGAAGTGCTGGTGGCAACCTTCTCCGAATTTGGCCGCCGCGTGTCGCAAAATGCCTCGGGCGGCACCGACCACGGCACGGCAAACAACATGATGTTTTTGGGCGGCGGCCTACGTCAAAAAGGATTGCTCAACCCGATGCCCAACCTTTTGGACTTAGATCAGGGCGATTTGAAATATCAGGTCGATTTCAGGCAGGTGTACGCTACTTTGTTGGAAAATTGGTTGGGAGCGGATGCAGGAAAAGTGCTGGGCGGTGAGTTTGCGGCGATGGGATTTGTTTGATTAGGCAACTACCAGCCGCAGCAGGATCTAACCTTCTTTAGGGAGTCTTGCTCAAAAAACTGTATTGTTAAAGACGTTTATATGACTTTGGCGCAATTTTGGATTTTATAGTTATTAAAAAATTTACCTTTGTGACATTCATTTAATCCCTGAGCATCCTTCGTGGCTCACTAATCCGCCTTTGGTAGTAGGTTGAAACGGAACAGAGCAACTTTTTCGATTCCCGTTTTCTTCTTCTCCTTCTTTTTTTATTCCCATCCGATATTGGTTTAATTGACCCAAAATGGTTTTCTGACGCTGATAAACGCTTCGGCTCAGGCTACCCTTTTATGTCATAGTCATTGATAATCAACTATTATCGGCTTATGCGCGACCTAGTAGAACTCGTAGGACTGCTCAACAAGACCAAACTGAAGGGAAGCGGGATTTTAAAGTTTATCATCGAACCAGACTCGAAAATGGAGCGTCTGTTCGATGGCCTTTTGGACAAAAAGCTGCAATCGGACGAGGATGCCAAAGCACTTTTCAAAGATGGCAGCGAGAGCAACTTGACGAGTTTGAAAAACAAGCTCAAAGAACGCCTGCTCGACGCGATTTTCCTGCTCGATTTTAAAGACGCCAACTTTACGAACCGGCAAAAGGCGTTCTTCGAATGTCACAAAAAGTGGTCGGCAGCGATGACTTTGCTCATCCGCAATGCCAAATTCACAGGCATTGACCTGCTCGAACGGCTTCTCCGCCATGCCAAGCACTTCGAATTCACAGAATTGACGCTCGATATTTTGCGCGTCTTGCGCCTCCAATACTGCACGATAGATGGCGACATCAACAAATACGAAGACATAAAAAAGCAGTATCTCGAATACGAGAAAATATGGCAGATGGAAAGCAAAGCAGAGTTTTTCTACTCTGAATTGATGGCACAATACATCAACAGCAAGTCCACCAAAGCGGAAGTAACGCAGCAAGCAGAGGAGTTTTACGCTGAATTAAAGCCGTTCATGTCGGTTTGCAGCTCGTTCAAACTCCATCTTTTTGGGCGCATGGTGCAGCTGCTGATTTTCAACAGCGAGAACGATTATATAAAAACGGTCAAGATCTGTGAGGATGCCATCGCGTTTTTTGACAATAAGGACTATGACAGCGGATTACCACTACAAGTGTTTTACTACAACCTGATTGTCTGTTACTTACAATTGGGCGAATTCGAAAAAGGTCAAAAAGCCATTGAACGCTGCGAATATTTCTTTGAGGAAGGTTCGTTCAACTGGTTCAAACTACAAGAACTTTTCTTCCTGCTCGCCATGCGCACGGGCCACTGGGAAGAAGCGTACCACCTCTATGAAAAAGTGGTGAACTACCCGCGATTTGAAGAAAAACAAATACAGATCGTGGAGATGTGGCGCATCTTTCAAGCGTATGTTTTCTACCTCATCAAGATCGGGAAAATACCAGAATCGGTGTTGAGCGAGCGCTCCAAGAAGTTCAAAATGAGCAAGTTTATCAACGAAATCGCGCTTTTCTCAAAAGACAAGAGTGGCATGAACATTAGTGTACTCATAGTGCAAGTCCTGTACGCCATCGCAGAGAAGGATTACACAAAATCGTCCGATCGTATCGAAGGCATCGCAAAATACTGTACCCGCTACCTCAAAAACGACGCCACCTTCCGCAGCAACGTTTTTATCAAAATACTGCTTCAGGTGCCCCAGGCCCTTTTCCACCGGGAGGCTTCCACACGCAAAACGGAGCGCCTGTTCAAACAACTCCAGACTGTGCCGCTCGAATCGGCCAGCCAAGCCCACGAGATCGAGATCATTCCATACGAGGTGCTCTGGCAAATGGTACTCGATTCTTTGGATTTGAAAATCTGGAAAGGCCGGTAAATATCAAATATCCAACAAGGAATTTCCAATGTCCAAGGAAGCGCTGGGCTTGGGATTCGTCGTTGTCCAATTTCGTAGGGAC
>JACMMM010000154.1 GCA_014379065.1 Saprospiraceae bacterium | reverse complement strand
CGAGAAAAAGCGCGAGGAAGAGTAGTCGTGAGGGTACTGAACGGCACATGAATTTAGATTTTGTACGGCCAAAAATAGGGCATTGCCAAGGATTCCTGTTGGATGCCGACCAAGGAGGGAAAAAAGTGCGTGAACAACGAGGCAAGTCTACTGAGGGAGGTTATAAAACTACAGAAACTTATACATTCACCGCATGGTTTATAAACTGTGATTTTTCATGGGAGAGCTCACCACCATCGCTGAAGTTGACCGCATCGCGGGCATGACAGACCCAATGATTCGGAACCTGCAGATCACGCAGAGTTACTACGAGATTTCGAGGGTGTTTTCCGCACGAACCGGCCCCTGTGCCAATTGGTGTACGTTTGCCACCTGGGCCTCCAAACAAGCAGGCCAGACCATCCGTCGGGAAGACCTGCTCAAGGCGCTGGAAAACCATCTTGCCGCCTTGCCTGGGCTTGATGATGCCGTTTATGATATTGGAGCAGCTGCCTTGGAAAAAGGTGCCCAAATGCCAAAAAAAGACATCGCCCAGCTGGTTTGGGACATTGCAGACCCAAGGGCAGCCATGAACCGGGCCAGTGACGCGGTGGCCCGTGGCAACCAAAAAGTGTATGCGGAAATAGCCCGGGAATTTGCCCGGTTTTGGGATACCTGCGGGAAGGACGAACATTATGACGCGGCTAATATTGACCGTTTTTGCAGCACCTTGAAACCCGGCGACCCGCCCGACGGACAGCAGTATTTGAAACAAGCCTTCAGTCGCTACTACCAAGCCTTTTTTGAGCCAGACCCCAAGAAAAAAGCCGAGCATATTTTGCTGGCCAACATCGAAATAGGCTTCCACGAGCAGACCCGCCTACAGCCGGAGATCGCCGGGGCAATGGAAGCATCAGTCGTTGACCCCAAGGAGTTCAAGAAAAAACTTCTCAAAGTGCTTTTTCCGAATCAAAATGGGTGGATTGTAGCGCTGGTTTCGCTGTTCAGAAGCCTGTTCAATATACCCAGCCCGCTAGATACCGCTACCGAAAGATTCGCCACCGAGGCCCGGCATCGCATCCGCTTGTTCCTTTCGGCGCACATGATGGAACTCGGTTTCCCCAAGGGAGTACGGCTTCGACTTGGACAAGATTTGAAGGCTAATTTCCCACCCGATTTGCAGACATTGACTAACCCTGATTTGATTGCCCTATTGAATAAAATTGACCCAACCGCCGACAGTGTTAAGGACACCGCTGCAATTGATTGGGCCAATCTGGATGACCGGCTTCATTTTATTGCCGACCTTTTCCGTTGCTATCAGGAGACGCCTGATTTGTTGTCGCCTGAATAATATGACATTTATTCTATGTATGGCAGATACGCTCTGCTACCTTTGTGCCGCTTGAATAAAACCCAACTGACCGATGTTTTTGTGCCAACCATAACAACTTAATACAACATCTTATGGCAAACCAAAATCAGTTGACGCTATTAAAAGAAGGCGTGCAATTCTTCAATAGCTGGAGAGCAATCAACCTCTGGGAAATGATAGACTTGTCGGGGGCTGATTTGTCGGGCTTGAACTTGAGCGGGGCAAACTTGAGCAAGGCAAACCTGAATGATGCGACCTTCAGCGGGGCAAGTTTCTCCGGGGCGAATTTGAGCGGTGCGAGTCTAACCAGCACGCAGGGGGACACGCTAGATTTATCCGGGCTTGATTTTTCTGGGGCGGATCTTTCCAATGCGAATTTTGAGCTGGTGATATTGTCCAACGCTAATTTGTCTAATGCGAATTTGACCAAGACGAATTTATCGAACGGGGCATTGGACGGAGCAAATTTGAACGGGACAATTATAAGCGGGACAAATTTGAGCGAGGTAATTATGCAGGGGCTGGATTTGTCCGGGCGGGATTTATCGGGGATGGATTTGTCTTATTCGGATTTGCGTTCTGCTAATTTGAGCAATGCTAATTTGACCGGCGCGAAATTGACCGGGGCACAATTGGGTGGGGCTAATTTGACCGGGGTAATCGGATATCCATGACTAACCTTAATATTATGCACAACATCACCAAACTCGTATTTGAAGGCGGCGGCGTAAAAGGCATCGCCTATGCCGGTGTCTTGCAGGTCTTTGAACAAAAAGGCGTTCTACAAAATGTAGATGGCGTTGCCGGCACCTCTGCGGGCGCCATAACGGCTTGCCTGCTGAGCCTACGCTATTCCGCCGCAGACATCAAAACACTGATCGGCCAAGTGGATTTTGGCTCTTTTGCAGATCACGAAAACTTACTGCACAAGTACCATTACTATGGCATGCACCCCGGCGACACCTTTTTGGACTGGCTCAAACAATGCATCAAGAACAAAGGCTTGTCGGAAGACGCCACCTTTCAGGATTTCCACAACGCCCATTGCCTGGATCTGAAAGTTTATTCCTGCGACATCAATGCTCGGCAATTGCAGGAATTTTCCCTGCAAGAAACCCCGACCGTGATCGTTGCTGAGGCCGTACGGGCATCCATGTCTATTCCGCTCTATTTCAATGCCTGGCAATTCCCCTCGGGCAACCCCAACAACCACCTGTTTGTGGATGGCGGGATGGTGTACAACTACCCCATTTTTGCATTCAGCGATGGTGAGGTTATAGACTGGTCAGTGCTCGGGTTTCGGTTGGAGGATGTTCATTCCGTACGCCATCCAGTAAAGTTTGGTTATGGCGAATGGATGGAGTACGTCAAAAACACCTTTGAGACCCTCATGGAGGCACAATCCTTTATTTATGAACGCGATCCAGAGCAGGTGGAACGCACGGTTGTGATAGATGACCTGGGTGTATCGAGCACTGATTTTGATATAACGGAAGCACAAAAACAGGCCTTGTTTGATTCCGGGGTGGCAGCGGCAACGGGGTATTTTGCAGCGGCAAAGTAAAAGATCCAGTAGAATTGTCTAAGTTTGTGACCTGTTTATCACCCAACCAAGTCACATACTATGCAATCTAGAATCTTTACCCTTTTTGGCCTGATCTGTTTTTCTCTCTTTCTTTCTTTTTGTGCAAAAGATGAAGAACCAATAGAAATAGAAGAAAGTCCCTTTTTCGATTTTTTCAATGAGAACCTCCTCAACATTGATACTGTCGAAAGCGCTGCGGATGCTTGGGAATACGGCTTTGGATTTACCCCGCTCAAAAATGGTAAAATCACCAAATTTGGCATCAAATTGCCCGCTAAGGGCGATTTTAGCGTGACCCTTTGGGACCTGTCCGGACCTACGCCCGTGGTCATGCTGACCAAGGAGGTCAATTCCTCCCAAATGCACGAAAATGCGCTGGCTGATATACCTGAAATTGCGCTGGAAGAAGGCGTGAATTATGGTATCACCGTACGGTCCAATGCCTTTTACCGTATCACCAAGCCCGGTAATGGCAAGTTCATCTTCCCCAAAATCATTGGCAATATCCGTATTGACGCGTTCCGGGAAATCGTCAACAACACCGGCCTTGCCACCTTCCCGACCATGACCAACGATACCCGCGTGGCGCCTTGTGTAAACGTGATTTTTATTGCGGATTAAGATGTTCCAACGTTGTGGGCTTTTCTTACTACTCTTATTGGCCACGCTGAAAGGGCATGCCCAGCAGCGGCAACTGGATTCGTTGCTCCAGCTTGAAAAAACCTATCTACAGGAAGATACCGTCCGGGCAAAACTGCTTACTGATATCGCCCGCCGTTATTATTCCGTAAACCCAGCCACTGGAGCTAAGTATGCGTTAAAAGGCATCCAAATCGCAGAAAAACTCCCGGATAAAAAATTTTTGGCCGCCGCCTTCAGTGCCATGGGTGGCAATAGACTGTCGCAGGCTGATTACCCTGCAGCACTCGAAAATTACCAGAAGGCTCTCGAAATCAACCAAAACCTTGGCAACTTGCAGGGCATCGGCAACAATTACAACAATATCGGGCTGGTCTATTATTCCGTATTGGACTATCCTCGCGCTTTGGAATATTATCAAAAAACGCTTAGCATCAATGAGCGCACTGGCAACAAAACCAGCATCGGCAACGGCTTGGGCAATATCGGAAATATCTACTACGAACTGAACGATTTCCCAAGAGCCATCGAATACTACGAAAAGGCACTGGCCATTGGTGAAAGCACCAAAAACCTGCGAAGCGTAGCCGGCAACCTCGTCAACCTCGGCAATGTGTATACCCAAATCAAGGATTATAATAAATCGCTTGAATATAAACAACGCGCGCTGAAGATCAATGAACAATTGGGCAATCAATCCCTGATTGCCAACAACCTCGGAAATATTGGCAACGTTTATATCTATTTGAAAGATTTTCCTGAAGCCATAAAATACCACGAACAAGCGCTTGCTATTTCAGAAAAAATCAAAGACAACAAAGCCGCTGCCTTCAATTATCTTGGTATCGGCAGCGTCCATTACGAACAGAAAAACTACCCGCTGGCGGCTGCATACGAAATAAAGGCGCTCGATCTGGCCCAAAGTGCCGGATCGCTCGGCGATGCCAGCGAAGCGCTGGCCACACTCTCTCAAATTTATGAGGCTACGGGAAAATTTGACAGCGCTTATAATGCTTACAAGGGTTACATCATATTGAAAGACAGCATTGACAATCTGGAAAAGAGAAAGGAAGTGACGACTAAAACCCTGCAATTTGAATTTGGCAAAAAAGAAGATTCCCTGCGCCAGCAACAGATCATCACTGACGCAAAACTCCAGCAACAGATCCTGCTTGCCGCCAAGCAACAACAAGAACTGAAGCTCAAACAAAACGCCATCACGCTGGCCAACAAGGAAAAAGCACTCGAACGTCTTGCTTACTTAAAATCTCAAGCCGATCTTAAAATTGAGCAGAGCCTTAGCCGGGAAAAGCAAGAACAACTCAACTTGGCGGAAAACGAGAAAAACCTGCAAGCCACCCAAGTGAGCCTCCAGAAAACCCAACTGGAGCTCCAGGACCGGGAACTGCAAACCCAAAAAACGCAGCGCCTGTTCTATCTAGGAGGCATCGCACTGTTGTCGCTGTTGTCCTTTTTCATTTTCCGCAACTTCCGCAACCAGCAAAAGTCGAACCGGATCATCCAGTCGGAAAAACAGAAATCAGACGATTTGTTGCTCAATATTCTTCCCGCCGAAGTGGCCAGCGAGTTGAAGGAAAATGGCCGCGCCATGGCCCGGCAATTCGACGAGGTCACCGTTTTGTTTACTGATTTTGTCAATTTTACACAGATTTCAGAGAAACTTTCCCCGCATGAGTTGGTCAGCGAACTGCACCTGAACTTCAAGGCATTCGACGAGATCATCGAACGGTATGGCCTGGAAAAAATAAAAACCATAGGAGATGCCTACATGGCCGTATCGGGCCTACCTGTGCCCAACCCCCATCACGCGCACATGGCCGTCCGGGCGGCATTGGAAATCCAGTCCTTCGTCCGGGAGCGGCAAAAGGGCATGAAGCAGGCCTTCGAAATCCGAATCGGGCTGAACAGCGGCCAGGTAGTCGCCGGCATCGTAGGGGTGAAAAAATTTGCCTACGATATTTGGGGCGACACCGTGAACACCGCCGCGCGCATGGAAAGCAGCAGCGAGCCCGGAAAGATCAACCTGAGCGGCGCCACCTATACTTTGGTGAAAGATGAATTCGATTGCGATTACCGGGGGAAAATCACGGCGAAGAATAAGGGAGAGATTGATATGTACTTTTTGAGGGGGGGGTTGATTGACGATTAATAGATTACATGATTGTTGATTTTTGATGGGATGTACGATTGGCAATGGCTGATGTGGCGCCTTCGGCCATAATTACATCGGCCCTTACATCAAAAATCAACACTCATGTAATCGTCAATCATCAATCAAAAAAACACCTTGCACTAGTTAGACGCCCCTCCTTTATTTCCCCCAGCGACCACCAATTTCGACACCTCTTTCACCCCGAAATCTCCTTTCAAAAAGATTGCATACACGCCTTCGGGGAGATTTTCCGAAACAGAGAAAACGTTTTTCCCTTCCTGAATCTGAATATCGCGGATCGAAACGTTGCGCCCCAACACGTCATTGAGCAACAGCGTGCCCTCCCCTGCTTTGTTGGAATTTATCTCCAGGGTGCATTCCACCAGCCCGGCTGTGGCAGGGTTGGGGTAAAGTCGCGCTTTGATAAGGATTGACGTTTCTCGGTTCATGGCCAAGGGGCGACCCGGTTTGTTCAAAGGCACCACCACTTCCCGCACATGCTCGCAGTTGTTGGCATCGGTCACCGTGACCGTATAAGTTCCTGCGGATAGATTGAAAATGGAGGAGGTGATATCGCCATTACTCCACTGATAGCTGAAGGGTGCCCAGCCTTGCGTTACAAAGTGCTGAATGCTGCCGTTCATCAGGCCATTGTCAGCACCCACCTCAGTAGAGTCCACAAGTGGGGCAAGGGCGATAATTTTTAGTTTTCGGATTTTGGGGCAGCCGTTCATTTGGAGAACGGTATCCGTATAGGTTCCTGTTTGTGTATGGCCAAACAGGCTTTCTCCAGCGCAAATGACGGCTATTTGGGTGCTAACGGGCGTTGGTGCCACAACGGCATAAGCGGTATCAGTGTCTTCACACCCTGAAAAAGTGTTCACACCATGCAGCACATAAGCGCCGGGGACAGTGGCCTGAAGCAGCCCTCCGTAAGAAGCAGGGGCAGTGCTGCCATCCGGCCTCGTCCAAAAATAGTTGAACAGGCTTCCGCTTGCCGGGCTCATGGCAGAGAGAAATGATCCTGCAAAATTGCACCAGATGCCGATGTTTGAGCCAGCACTCACACTCGGCGTAGGATGGTTTGCATCAATATATTGAGAAGCCGTGCTTTTGCAGCCGTTTTCGGGGTTTACAGCTTCAACCTTCCAGATCCCCGAACTAATAATTGCTGCGAAGCATCCTGTTGAATCCGCAGGGGAGTAATACCCACCACCATTTGGAGATGTTAGGTGGGTTTCCCAATTGGGAGGCACCATAGCAATTCTGATTTTCTGAGGCCAACCAATGTTGCAATTGGTACAATTTTCAATTTTGATTGGAACCTGGTTATTGACAAATCCCACCTCTAGGCTGGCATAAGCCGGGCAGCCATTGAAATTTTGCGGATAGGCCATGTACCGGTAGACACCAACATAATCAACCAAGGCATTTTGGCCGGAGTAATAACCGCCATTCGGCCCTTCCCAATGACCAAACGAATAATTTGGGGGAGGGAAAGCCATTATCGTGGCTTTGGAATTTGGGTTGGAACAGTCAATATCTCCCGAAGCCCATCCAAAAGCCTCCGGTGCATCGAGCACCTCAAAATCCCGTGTGACCGAAACGGTACAACCGCCCGGCCCTGTAAGCGTATAAGTGAGTGTGTGCATGCCCTGCGACAGGTATTGGGCGTCGAGGTAAGAAAACCCCGAGCCTAAAGTTGGTTCGCTGAATTTCCCCCAAGGATGTGAGGCGGTTAGATAAACATAACCTGTGCCAGCACAAATGGGTTGAATCGGGTCAATGGAAATGGTTGAATCACAAATGCCTTGTGCGCCGAGGCGGGCGGCTGCCAAAAGCAACAGAAGGGAGGGTAGTAAATACTTCATGGGAGGATGATTTTGGGGTAAGAGCCCTGATCTTTAGAAAACGCTGCAAGCAGTAAAAGTGGGCAGTAGCAGTAGGCAGTGGCAGAGGGCGCTGCTCTCTGCCACCTGCTACTGCCTACCGACAATGCCTACTGTTACTCATTCGCCTTCCAAACCCGCAACACATTTCCACTACATATCTTGCGCACGTCATCGTCTGAATAACCCCGGCGTAACAGCTCGGCAATCAGGTTGGGATACTCGTCTACATCGTCCAAATCTGGTGGAAGCGCGAGACCAACGCCATCGAAGTCACTTCCAATGCCGACATAATCAATGCCTACCAGGTTTTTGATGTGGTCAATATGATCGGTCACTTCGCGGACTGAAATCCAGAATGGTTCGCCGTTTTTCTTGCCAAATTCCTGATAAAACGCCAGAGCTTCTGGCCCAAATTCCGGGATCTTTTTTGCTTCGCGTTCCTCGTCGGCTTTCTTCCAGGCATCTCGGACTTTACCGCCTAAAAAATACTGGCTGAAAGGCACTTGCACCACGCCGCCTGTTTTTGCAATGGCTCGAATGAGGGAATCCGGCAAGTTGCGCTCAAAGCCCGGCGTAAAATGCCGACAAGCGGAATGCGTCGCGATCAGCGGCTTTTTGGCCACTTCCAGCACGTCCATGATGGCTTCGTCTGAAAGATGGCTCACGTCTACCATGATGCCCACGCGGTTCATTTCGCGCACCACTTCACGGCCGTATTCGCTCAATCCATGATGTGTGTGCAACGTATCGTAAGAGGAGTCGGAAATCTGGTTGTCCTTGCCGTGTGTCAGCGTGACATATCGGATGCCGCGCTGGTGGAAGTAGGCCACGTCTTCGATTTTGTCAAGCGGAGAGCCGTTTTCCATGCCCATCGGGAGGGAGACGATGCCTTTTTTGAAATTGGCTAGCACATCGTCAGCTTGGGGCGCCAGGGCGAACTTGTCGGGATAATCCTTCACGATTGCGTTTACCATATCAATGAGTGAGTCTGCCACTTGCTTAGAGCGCCCTGGCTCTTTTTGAAACGAAGCGGGGATATAAATGGACATAAATGGCCCATACAACCCGCCTTTTTTGGCGCGTTCCCAGTCAAAATCGCCGTCAGGGTTTTTCAGCGCAAAGGCTGTGTAGCCTGGGGTGTACCATTTTTTGTGTTCTACCAAATGCCAGGGAAAATCAATGTGCGTATCCACGATTGGGGTGGTGGCAAGCAGTGCGTGGGCGCGGCGGAGGTATTCGTCCTGAGGTTTGTTTTCGGTGCAGGAAAAGAGGGTGAGAAGTCCAAAAAGCAATAGAGTGGTACGTTGCATGGGAATGTTGTTAGCTTATTGAGAAATTGGAATATTCAACGATGTGCGAATGTAAACGCTAGTTTTCAAAGTGCCTCTTCCATCACCAAATCCAGCCTGTTCGCAAATCAAACACATCGGCCACATGGCGATGAGCTTTCAGGGTACTACCCACCAGTAAATGTCGTCCAAAACGATAAAACAGCCCGTACCGCTGGTAAAGGACATCGGTAGTGCGTGATGGGTTGTAAAAGTACGGCCCTATGTGCGTGGTGAAACGAACCCTTCCTATCAGCAATTCGTGGCCAAGCATCAGCCCCCCTTTCCAGGTGCTGGTCTTGTCAGAAAGTCGGTCGAGCAGTATTCGGTCGTAACCGTCGTGGACAAACTCGATCCCTGCCGACAAGGCTGACATTCGGCCCACCCTGCGCCCAGCCATAGCCTGCGCCCCATAGAGGATACCAGGTTCGATGTCAGGGAAACCAGCCTGAGCAGGCGTGTTTTTCACCGACCCAATGGCCAGGAGATAGCAGAAGTTTCTGGAGCCCGATCTCCAATCGTTGTTTTTGGTCGGTTTTTTCATTTCGATTGATTGGAGCGCGTATTGTAAGCCCAGATTAAAAGTTGGGAAATTCATCCCTTTATTGGGGCTTTTCATGCCACCGTTGGAAATATGGTTGTAGTTGAACCCGCAGACGGCCTGCCATTGTGGATTGATTTTGTAATAAATGTCCGCGTTCAGCATGGCCCAAAAACTAACTGGCAGGCTAAAAAAGAGGTTGCTGGGATTGTTTTGTTCATCGTAAACTTTTGACAAATAAGCGGCGCCCAGACCTAGCTGAAAACTTCCGTACAGATGCCCCCAGGGTCTCACGAGCGGCTCTACATAAGGCACCACGGCGACACAATGCCCCAATACTGCGGGGTTGTCAAAATTGAAATAGTATGCCGCGACCCCACGTTTGGCAATAAGGCCCGTTTCCCGCACTTCTTTTTCGCCCACCAAAAGCCAATGGGCATTGACCTCAAAACCGTACGGTTTGGAGTGCGAAACATCTATCAACTCCCGCGAGTGGGGAATGATGAAACCTCGGTGCCACTTGGTGCCCACTTGAAATGGATGTTGCGAAACACCCGATTGAGCCGTAGACAAAACAGGTAAAACCAACCCTACGAGCAGATATTTAAACATGTAATTAACTTTTTTAAGAATTTTTTTGCGCGAAAAAGTAGTGGAAATTGCACAAAAAAAGGGTATAACGTAAAAATACGTTAAATAGCCAAAAAAATAGTTGCAAGTGAAGATAATACGTTGCACCTTTGTGCCAGCAATTGGTTATTCGAGGATCTGTTGATTTGGTTATTCGGATACCAGAGCTTGGCCACTCAAATAACCAAATCACCAGATCCTCGAATAACCAATCCCCGAATAACCAATTCACAAATCCACAATCATGCAGAAATTAACAAAAGCAGAAGAAGACGTGATGCAACTCCTCTGGGAAGTGGACCGAGGCACCGTAAGCGATTTGCTCGAGCACTGTCCCGAGCCAAAGCCGCCCCACAGCACTGTTTCGAGTGTGGTGCGCATCTTGGAAAAAAAAGGATTCGTAGGCCACAAAGCTTATGGTAAAACCCACGAGTATTTTCCACTGGTGGAACGCGAAATGTATGGCCGCCGATCCTTGGGCGACTTGCTGCGCAACTACTTTGACGGCTCCGTGCCGCGCTTGGTATCGCATCTGGCCGAGGAGGAAAAACTGAGCAAATCGGATCTGGACGAGATGCTGCGAATGCTGGACAACGAGAACCAGAAGTGACTGTCTAACAAGGTTGATGAAGGTTTATAAAGTTTATAAGTGTTGATATGAATCAGGAAAAAAAGAAATTTGCCACTTTTCGAGTGCAAAAATAAACCTTCATCAACTTTATAAACCTTCATCAACCTTGTCTTCTAAAACCTTCAGACTATGACAACCTTCCTACTAAAACTCACCCTCTGCTGGGGCTTTTTCGCCCTGCTTTACACCCTGCTGCTCCGGCACGAGACCTTCTTCCGCGCCAACCGCGCTTACCTGCTCAGTACGGCCGTACTTGGAATATTGTTGGCCGCCTTGCCTGGAGAACAGATTCCTGTACCAGAGGTAGATGGAGGGATTATCGCTTTGCCAGAATTTGCCGTCGGCATTCAGCAAGTAGAAGCAGCCACCAATGCCTGGCAAGACCTTGATTTTCTGTGGATTGCCTACTGGGCTGGATTTTCTTTGATGGCGGCGCGCGTGCTGTGGGGACTCTTAAAAATTGTGCAAATGGCTGTGCGGGGTCAATCCGAACGGCTCAGAGATGGCTGTCTTTTGGTACAAACGGAGGAAGCGAAAGTGCCGTTTTCGTTTTTTCGGTGGGTGTTTGTGCCCACCGCACCCCAACTTCCCGAAAGTTCTAAACTTTCGGGAAGTTCGATAGACGATACCGCGCTCATGCTCGCCCACGAGCGTGCCCACGCCCAGGGCTGGCACAGCGCCGATGTGCTTTTTGCCGAAGCATTGTGCGTGGTGTTTTGGTTTCATCCTATAGCGCACTGGTACCGGCGGGCGTTGCGCACAGTACATGAGTATTTGGCTGACGCCGAGGCGTCACGCCTCTCTGACAGAAAACAATATGGCCTGTTGTTAATAGGGCAGTCGCAGTCCGGAATGCCGATTGCCTTCGCAAATCATTTTTTTCAATCACCACTCAAACAAAGACTCGTTATGTTGACGAAAAAAGCATCCGCCCCTGTTCGGGCGGTCAAATTTGGCCTGTTGGCCCCAGTCGCCCTCTTGTTTGCAATATTGTTCCGGCAAGCCCCGATCATCGCGCAAGCTGTGGACGAAAAACACCTCGCGTTCGTGCATGATCTGGAGCTCAATGGCTGGGTTGCGACCGACACTGTAGTCACGTTCAATCCTGAGACATTCGAGGAGACCATGCAACTCGTGCGCATTAGTGCGGCACCCAAAACGGACGAAAACGGCAAACTTGTGTACCAATACGCAGAGGTTCAGCCGCAATTTCCAGGCGGGCAGGAAGCATTATTCAAATTTTTACTTGAAAATGTGAAATACCCAGAATTGGCAAAGCAAAACAAGGTAGAGGGTACTGTCATGGTTTCCTTTGTCATAGATGAAACAGGAAAAGTAATCCGGCCTTTCGGGCAGATCAACGAACCGAACGACTCCAAACGCCCCTTGATTGAAGAGGCCATCCGCGTGGTACAAACCATGCCCAAATGGAGCCCTGCCCAGCACAAGGGCAAACCCGTGCGCTGTTCCATGCAATTGCCGGTGAAATTCTCCCTAGCGAGCCAGGCAACCAAACCCAATGTGGTAGATGCCGAATACCCTGGCGGCATGGAGGCAATGTTCAAGTTTTTGTCCGATAACACCAAATACCCTGAATCGGCTAAAACTGCCAAAGAAGCGGGCACGGTGGTAGTCAGTTTCACCATACAAGAAGACGGCTCCCTGGCAGATATTAAGCATACCAATTCCGACAAAGCGCTTCATCCTGATCTCGTTACAGAGGCCTTGCGGGTGGTACAATCCATGCCCAAATGGAAGCCCGGCCTGAAAGATGGCAAGGTGCTGAAGACGGAGTTGTGCATACCGGTTAAGTTCAAGATTTAGTAGATTGCTTTGATTGATGAATGACGATTACATGATTGTTGATTTTTGATGTAATGGGTGATTTTTTGAAGTTTTATGGATGATTTATCGCTAAATTGACCATATCGTCCATCGTAAATCTCCCAATCTGCCATTTCCATCAAAAATCAACATTCATCAATCGTCATTCATCAATCAAACCCCATTGGCCCAAAATTCGGGATGCCCTATCTTCTGGGCGTCCTTACCTAGCCAGCACAAACTTCTTAACCACCACTTCGTTCCCGCAAAAAACGCGAGCGAAATAAGTGCCGGAGGGCATATCCCCCAATGGTATCTGGATTTGTCGCGCTGGATTACCGATATGGGTAAGTGCTCGCAATACGCCATCGGCGCTGTTGATTTCAACCTCCCGAATAGATGCTGCACGGCTTTCCAAAAACAGAAAATCTGAAGCAGGGTTAGGCGATACCCTCAGATCGAAGGAGGCATCCGCCGATCCAGGCGAATGGGTGCTTGTGCTTGTAGAAGGAAGCGCCACCGTGTGCCAGGTTTGGTTGGTAATGACCGGCGTGTTGAAATCAAAGAAAATCCCTGCACTGTTGTAGATCACCGAACCAAGCGGAAGCGAAGCACGCTGCTGCACCTTGAAAGTGATAAATCCCTGCGAAGCGGCTTGGTTGGCGTTGCTGTCGGGCAGTGCAATATTGGCGAAAGTGAACGTTGCCGTTCCATTGCCGCTCAGCTCCCAGGTGTAGGGGTGAGAGGATGCTCCTGGCCTTATCGTAGCCGGGTCAAGCAGCGCAGAAAGCGTATCGCACACCACCACTTTAAACGCCGTATCCGTCCCTGTGTTTTGGAACCGAATCAAGTACTCCAGTTCCTGACCGGGGCGGATTTCGTGTTGCGGCCCGGTTCCAAGCGGGAAGCCTTGTTTGTCATTGGGGTCGTAGGAGCCAATATTTTCACGACAATCAACGTCCACAGAAGGATGAATACCGTTCAGACTGAATTGGTTGATAAAGCCCAGCGACACAAAGCCGCCGCAACCTTCTGCAAAAGCAATGGCTTGCGTAGAGAATGGATGGCCCGGCTCTTGCTCTGATTCAATGCGCCAAGTGTGACCTTCGGCTGCAAAATCAAATATCTTATCTTCAGAAACGTCATAGGTTTCCTGTCCGGCAACCAGCACCACGTCGTCTTCAAAGATAATGTAGTCAAGCAGTTGTGAGGGCGCTATACCGGTATTGTGCAAATGCAATTGGATAATGGAATCCTGACAGATCACCTCGGCTTCGATGTTAGCGCCCGACCAATCGGGCAGGGTTGTGCAAAGCGTGTCGGGGAAGGCGTGTGCACGGATGCAATGGGTTTGGCCTATTATGGTAGAGTCGCAACTGACCTTAACGACCATGCTGAATTGGCCGCAATCGCCTTGTGCGACATCGCCAAGGGCAACGCGGAAAACGTTGTTGCCCAATGAAGTATAAGGCAAGGGACAACTTTGCAGGCTCAGATAAGGGTCAAGTTCGACATCTATCCAGGCGCTATCTGCGGACTCGCTGCCTAGGTTGCAATATTGGAAATAGACGTTGTTGTCAAAACAGCGACGCAAAAGAGGCACCGATACGTCCACCGACATGAGCGGGCATTCTGACTGGGCAACTGCAGAAAAATTGAGCGTGTCGCTACTGTAAAGTGTATCCGCTTGAAAGACTTTCACTGAATCGCAAGCCTCCCACCATATCGCATTGGGTGTCTGGAGTGAAATGTTGTAAAGACCCGTGTCGAGCAACATCACATAATGCCCCAAACTGTCGGAGTTGGTGTAGGTCAGGCTTCCATCGCCATCCGCTTCCACGACCCAATTTTTTAGCGGCGCCGTAGCATCGTCGGTGCTGCAATCCGCATCGGCATCGAGCCGGACGCTGCCCCGGAGATAGCTGCCCGAGGAAATTGGATCGCGGGTTTTGTACAGGCGACCGGTAGAAGTGCAAGTGTATAAATATTGATCGGGAGATATCGAAAATCTTATGAATTCTTGACTGTATTCATATAAATTCACGGGTCTTTTAGGTAAATTTTGCCAGGATGCTCCTTTGTTTAAAGATAAATAAATATTACTATTCGTTTTTAAAACCAAATGCCCCAGGTCGGTGACTTCAAAAAAGAAATAAACATCGTTTGAAGAAAAAACAGAGGGAATCAATTGCTTTGACCAAGACTCGCCTCCATCTTCTGATTTATACAAAAATGCTGAACGAGGAAAATTCCATCCTCCAATAAAATATAGCGTTCCATCCGGCGCTGCTTTTAATCGGCCAGCCCAGTTTATGCCGGGGATTGGATCCTGCGAAGTCCATGTGTCGCCCTCATCATCTGAGCTGGCTAAAGCCACGCCAGAACCAAAATTCAAACCTAAGAATTTGCCTGACGGAGTCCTTAATATGTAGAAAGGAAAGCCCGAATACTGCCAGGTCACCCCGCTATCTGAAGACTTGTAGCTGTTGATGTACAGGTCTTTGGAGCTTGAAACAATGTATGGATCCCAATATGCTGAATATTGATTATTAGAGCCACTTGGCTTTACATTTTCAAATGTATCCCCCCCGGTTGTAGAGAAAAGCAACTGGTCGTTCTCTCCCATAAGCAATCTATCCGGCCTGTCCAGGTGAAGATAGTTCCAAAAGCCTCCCCCGCCATATTGTTGTTCTAATTCTGATATAGGATTGGTGAGACGATACCATAAATTCCCTTTATTTTCTGTTTTCCATAATCCACTTGGCGCAACCGCGTAATAGATGCTATCTGTCTCAAAAGCCATCTCAAAAACTTGGCTGCACCGAATATTTTTGGAGGAAAAATTCCAAGTTTTGCCTAAGTCGTTTGATTTATAGATTCCAGCAGCTCCTTTATTCATAAAAACCTGGCCATCGGGTAAAACACTGTTTGGTAATAAATAGCTATTGCCGTGATTGGCCCCTTCCAAGTTATAACCTTCTAACCTATGCCATGAAAGGCCATCATCATCGGAATAAAGCATATTACTAGATACTGGCTTCAGCAGTCTCCCAGTCGGCAAAACGACCAGATCGTATGGATAAGGAAAATAAGGCTGAAAATATATAGGCAGGCTATCACAGGGCACTGGGACAAAAGGTTGCCCACTTCCGGCTGAGCGCAAAATTGGCGTGTACCCATAAAATATAAATGCAGCCCCAGTGGGTGAAAAGGAGAGGTCTTCAGAGATAGTTATTGGGGCAAGCACCTGGTACTCGCTCCATGACCGACCCTCATCAAACGAGCGAAAAAAAGTATAAAGAGAATCTTTTTGAAAGTAAGCCTGTGGAGTAATAATTGCTACCCCATTTTGGAGCAATTTGATTTTAGGAAATTCGTATGGAATTACAGCAGGAGCATTGGCTTCAATCCAGGTATCCCCCTTGTCCTCGGAAAAGAAAAACTGGCCATTGGCAAATCCCGTCAAGACACCACTGGCACTTTCTACTAACTTAACAATCTGCGCCTCAAATGGGGGAACATTGATGACGGCAGAACCCAGTGCCTGCCAGCTAGCCCCTTCGTCTTCAGACCGATACCAAATGTCCGATTTTTGAGCGAATGCAGTACCCGCTTTACCAATGTAAAGGGAGTAATATTCATTAAAAACGGTTAAGTTGAGACTATCTACCGCTGTCCAGTTTGCTCCTTCATCAACAGAACGGTATATGTCACCCCGGTACATTTGTGTATACAAACGCCCACTTGAAGTGACGGTCATCTCCCACACCCAGCCCCCGTCTGGCCCTGGTACTTCCTCCCAATAAGCATCATTTTGTGCCCGAACGCCATTCTGAGCCAGCAGCCAAAGCATTAAAAGTGTAAAAAATTGCTTGTTCATAGGTCAGATAAATTTGAATGATAAAAATCGGGAGGCTTTTAATAGCACAAAGATGGCTGCATCTGTTCTAGGGTGCGAAATACAAAAATTGGAACTTGTCGGAAGTAGAATTTTATAAAATACTGATAATCAGGAATTAATTTTATATTTTTGTCAGGAAAATGGTCCAATCCATTGCACAAAATGCCTGATAATCAGATTTTACAAACCATCCGCGCCCTCAATACCCGCGAACGCACAGCCTTAAGCGACTTTGCGGCTTGTGCCCTGTTCAACCGCCGCCCAGAGGTGTTGCGGCTTTGCCAGCATCTTGTCCAACATATTGACCGCAGTTCGTCTGCCAGCCTAAGCCCTGCCCGACAGTTTGAGGCCGCGTTTCCCGGCGAAACCTACGACAATGCCCGGCTCCGACACACCATGTCGTACCTGCTCGAAGTGGCCCGGCAATATCTGGCCTACACCGATTGGGCCGCTGATCCCCTGGCCCAGAACCGCAATCTCTGCCGGGCTGCCCGCAAACGCGGCCTTGACCGTATTTTTGACAAAACCTGGGAAATAGCTGCTGCCGAGCTCGAAAAAAGCCCCATTCGCGATGCCAGACACCATTACCTCCGCTACCAAATTTTGCAAGAACAGTTGGAGCAGCAATCGCGTGGTGCGCGCTCCACCAAAATCAACCTGCAGTTATTCCCAGAAGCACTTACCCAGTATTACGCCGCCGAAATGCTTCGACACGCCTGTGTGGCGCTGTCGCACCAGGCCACTTCGGGCCTGACTTACGAATTTGATTTGCTTGAAAGTCTCATGACGGAAAAATCTTGGGAAATTTTGCTGCAAACCCCGGTCGTAGCCGTGTACCACCAGCTCTACAAATCGCTTCAGCCCGATGGGGAAACCCATTTTGGCGCGTTGAAAAGCTTGCTGGCACTACATGGAAATTGTTTTTCGGAAGAAGAGCTCCGGGGGCTTCACCTGCAAGCCATCAACGTCTGTATTCGCCGAATGAACAGCGGCCAACGAACCTATATCCGGGAGGCTTTCGATCTTTACAAATCAGCCTTGACCCTCAACGTGCTGGCGGAAGACGGCGTATTGAGCGGCTTTACCTATAAGAATATCATTCGGATTGCAGCCGCGTTGAACGAGCACGAATGGGCTGGACAATTTGCCGAACAATACCGCGACATGCTTCACGCACGCGAGCGCGACAACTTTTACCGCTATAACCGGGCTTTCCTCCACTTCCAGAAACAGGATTACGCCCGGGCAATGCCCCTCTTGCGCCAAGTGGAATTGGAAGACACGCTCAACAATCTGGATGCCCGGCGGATGCTGCTGCGCAGCTACTACGAACTCGGCGAATGGGACGCGCTGGAATCACTTTTACAAAGTTTCGGCGCCTACCTCCGAAGGCAAAAAAACTTAGGCTACCACCGCACTACGAACGAAAACTTGCTGGTGTTTACCAAGAAATTGCTGGGGGCCAATTTGACGGACAAACGAATACGTTTATCCATCCGGCAGGAAATAGAACAGACTACCGATATAGCCGAACGCGCCTGGTTGTTGTTGAAAGTGGTTGAATAGAAGTGTCACTTCTAAAATCGCCTCACCGCGCCACCACAAACTTCTTCACCGCCACACCATTTTCGCAAAAAATGCGGGCGAAATACGTTCCAGAAGGCATTTTTTCCAACCCAATTTGTATTTGAAGTGCCGGGTTTCCAAGATCGGAAACTTCGCGCAGCGAACCATCGGTACTGCTTATTT
>JACMMM010000153.1 GCA_014379065.1 Saprospiraceae bacterium | reverse complement strand
GGTTAGGTGTAGTTGCCATAGCCTGGATTGTCTATCGCAACTTAGTGGTTCGGCAGCGCTTCAACCCAGTTCAGGCTAGTTTCGGATTACTGCTAACCGTCTTCTCATTCACTTTCATTCCTTACTTATTGGCCAATTGGTTCAACAAAAAATATTTGGCAGCTGGAAAATTAAAATTGATATTGAAGGAAAAAAAATCCGATGATCTTCAGGCTTCCAAAAAAACTGAATCCCCGAAAGCCTGAAGATCATTCCTCACCTTAACAACGTCACATCTCCCACCCGTTTACCCACCAACTCACCACAGGTCACTTTCACAATATAAACGTACACATCCGAAGGTGCAGGTTTGCCGCCAATCGTGCCATCCCAGAAGGCATTTCCTTGGTTTTCATACACTTTCTCGCCCCAGCGGTCGTAAATTTCCAGACTGCTGACCACTTCTGGCCCTTCGTGTTTCACCACGCGGAACACGTCGTTCTTGCCATCGCCATTGGGCGTGAAAGCGTTGGGAATGAACAAGCTATCTGCCGAACAAGGCGGGAATATAAAGACGCGGAACAGCAACTCAGCCGAACAGGTATCCGAGTCCGATACGGTAAGCAAATATTCATGATAGCCTAAAGAGTCTGCCGGGTAAGTCACCGTGGGACAATTGAGGCAGGGGGGGGCAGGGGGGGGAGTCCATATGTAGGTCACAAATCCACCGGGTCCGGTAAGCGTAATGATCTGCCCATAAGTGCCAAAAGTGGTATCCACGGGCGTCAACACGATGGGTTGCTTCTCCGTTACAGTAATCAAATGGATACTATCGCAGCCATTAAAAGCGGTGTAAACCTGCGTATATGTGCCGCTTTCTGTAAACAAACTATCAAACACCTGCAGCGAATCTCCAAAGCAAAACACCCGCTGTTCTTCAGTTATCGGCCCGGGAAGCACGGTCAAGGATTGTATAACTGTACTATCGCAACCGTTTCCATTTGCAAGAACGATTTGGTAGCTGCCAGGCGTGTCGGTCATCGTCCCTAACACGTCAATTGGTTCACCAACGCAAGTGCTGAGCCCTGAAAGTTGCACCGTATCAGCGTCCAACACGGTTATTTCATGCGAATCAGTGGCGGTGCAGCCATTTGCAAAGGTGATGGTGACGGAGTACAGACTTGTGCCTGTAGCCTGCACGGTTTGAGATGCCTCGGTGGGATTTTGAATGCCCGGCCCTTGCCACAAATAGCTTGTTCCAAGGGGAGTTGCCATCAGAACAGTGCTTGTACCTTCACAAATCGTTGGATTTCCCACAATTACCGCCGCAGCCGCGCCAAACGTAATTTCAAAAGTGTGCGTCACGGTACAACCCGTCGAGCTTTCAATCAGCGTCAGCGTTTGCGGGGAGTTTGGGGGCGTGTTTGGGTCGGGTGTGAAGACCGTACTGGCGCAGCTTGGGCAGGCAACAACGGAGGAGGGTTGCCATTGGTATGTAAAGCCAGTTTGCCCAGGAACGCCGAGTGTAACAGGCGTTAGATTGCAGAAAATCAGCGCAGTATGTTCCAATCTCAAATTTTCAAGCGGGAAAATCTGATCGTCGCAAGCGCAGTTTTCTGACGCAGGAAGTACAATCAGCAATCCACAAAGTTGGGTCGAGTCGAGACCCGTCAAAATTCCCGACAATTGCACCGTGGCCCCTGGCGCAATGAGGTCAGAGGTATGGAGGGTTTGCAGCAAAACGTCGTTCGCGGAAAGCATGCCATCCCCGTCCACGTCTCGCCAAATTTGCGCCGTTGCGCCATTGGCCGCTATCGTTCCGATGTTCGTTACGGTGATGTTGCCATTTACCAGACCATTTGAAATGGACAGGTCGGCGTTGCTCGCCGATAGCTGAGGGTGTTGAATTTCAAGATCCCAGAGCGCTTCTCCAGTAGAAATATACACCTCGCAAGGCGCGCCAAGACTTTGGCAAAATGCTGTGGTATGCACCCGTGTTTGCACCTGAATAATCTGGTCGTTGCAACCAGCCGCAGCGCCAAGATCCACGCTAAATTTGAACTGCATCGAACCACCTCCCACCAAAATCGGCAAAGGAATTTGGAAGCCAAGCGCAGTCGTCTGGACCGGACCGGCAGGCGCGTTGACACCGGGTACGTAGGAATTAGGCTGGTAAACCACACCTTGGGGAAGCGTTATATACACGCTGTCACCCATTGATGGAGTCCCCAAAATATTCAGGCTTACAGAAAATTCCTGCGTCAAACCACAGGCAGACATCGGGTTTCCAATAGGCTGGATACTGATCTGTACACCATACGTTGGAGGGGCAAGCCCAAGGATATTGAGCGGATCGCCCGGCTTGTTCAGCGAATTGGCTTGGCGACCACATGGCTCCAGGCCTGTGGTGCCGTAGATGATGGGCGTATTCGACACAAACCCACATTCGGCAATGGTTTTGAAACGAATGTGGAAGGTGTTTTGCGGGGTAAGGTTTATGCCCGGCAAACCATTGCTAGCAAGGATCGGTAGGATAGTGTTTACCTGCCATTGAAAAAGATTGCCCGATAATAGGGTGGGGTCAGCGATGTCGGTCCAGGGTGCTCCTTTTGGATAGGAAATCTGGCAAGTTCCTGGCACAATCCGTAGCCCTTGTGGGAGCCTGGCAGAAGCTTTTAAATCGTAGGCGTAGCCGATTTTGGCATTGTAAATTTCAAGTTCAAACCAATCGGAGGTGTCGCAGAGCGTAAGCGAGGAGGTCTCTAATATCACGTCAAGTTCCAGTTCCGGGCGTTCCAAATTCAGTTTTATCAAATAGGTGTCGCGCCCACAATCAGCGTCCGCAAGGCTGGAAACAGGCGAACAGCCCCAGCCAAAAATCAGGAGCAAGGAATCGAGACCACAAGCAATATTTTGCCCTTTCAAGCGGAAACTGTCTTGACTAAAGCTGTTGATGGCGCCCAGATTGAAAAAACCGTTTGTTCCGGCAATCGCTTGATTTTGAGGCTTTTGAAACAGTTCGAAATCGCTGGCTTGACCCGAAGGCGATACGATGGCAATCCAAACAGCCGACGCGGAGGAGACCACGACGTTTTTTAAATCAAAGTCTATTTCAAAGACCCGCGAAGGGGCGTATATGACACTATCGCCCGTTAGAAGTTTCAGATTTGGCGTATTGGAGAAGAAGCCGATTGGGTTTTTAATGGAATCGAGCATGGTCATCTGATCGCCATTGAGGCAACCGACAAAACTTGTCTCGATGAACTGTTTGGATGTGTCCGGGATGTTGAATTGGCAGTTGGGTTTAAAGGTCAAATTGCTGCGAAGGGTAAAGCCCTCGTCCACGGGTTCTGCAAAAGCGGGTGCAAAATCTACGTCCAAGAAACCGGGCGATTGCGCAAACGGCAAGATAAGATTGGATTTGAACGGCACATTTTCTTGAAGCGTGAGGAATTCCAATTTGGCAGAAGTCACTTCGAGGTCAACTGGCACAGTTTGTCGGTAATCTGAAATCCATACCAGCGGGCGAACCTCGAAGGGGAACAGATTTTCCCGCGCAATGCGCATCGAATAGTTGAATTTTTTTACTTCCAGGGAGTTTTCGCAAGGCTTGATGCTGTGGGTATTGGGCTCGAGCGTTTTTTTCCAGCCTGAGTATTGGAAGTATTTGCGGGGCTGCTCGTTCCATGCATAGATTTTTCCGAATGCGTTGCTGGCGGTGCGGAAGCCT
>JACMMM010000016.1 GCA_014379065.1 Saprospiraceae bacterium | reverse complement strand
CCGAGTGTCTTGCTGCGCGCAACGATGCATCTGCTCACCCAAAACGTGTCGTTACCCTCGGGCTGATGCTTCGCTGCGATAAGCATGACACTCACGTTGATTGGCGTTGAGTGCTTTTTTCAAACCCAGAAACCGAAGTCCCCAAAAATGATGAAATAAATTCACTGACCAACCCTCCTTCGTCCTGATAGTCGGGACTACGGCGGAAAAAAAAATGAAAACTACCATGCGAGAATCCTTCCTCCACTTCCTGTGGCGCACGCGGCGTTTCAACGCACAAAACCTGCTCACTACAGAAAATCAACCCATTGAAATTCAAATTGTTGGCGAACAAAACACCCACGCTGGTCCCGATTTTTTCAACGCCCGATTGCGCATTGGCGACACCATTTGGGCTGGCAACGTTGAGATGCACCTCCAAAGCTCCGAATGGATCGTACATGGGCATTGCAATGACCCCGCCTACGACAATGTGGTGCTACACGTCGTGCTCGAGGAAGACCAGCCCATCCTTCGCGGCAATGGTGAACGAATCCCCTGTCTGGAATTGAAGGACCGCATCCCACCCAAAATCTTGGAAAACTACGAGCGGCTCGAACACGAACAAGCCTGGATTCCCTGTCAGCATTTTTTCCGACAAGTACCTGTAGTCATCCGGCTCAACTGGCTCGACCGTTTACTGGTGGAGCGTTTGGAAATGAAGACTACAGCCATCGCAGAGGCGTTACAAGCTACAGAAAACCATTGGGAAGAGGCCTTTTACCGCCTGTTGGCGCGCAATTTTGGCCTGAAAGTGAACGCAGAACCGTTTGAGGCATTGGCGCGTTCCTTGCCATTGTTGACCTTGGCGAAACACAAATCCAGTCTCTTACAAGTGGAGGCACTGCTCTTTGGACAGGCAGGCTTTCTACAGGAAAAACTCAAAGACGAGTGGCCAATTGAGTTGGCAAGGGAGTATCGGCATTTGGCACATAAGTATGGCCTTGAACCGCTCCCAAAAAGCCAGTGGAAATTCCTTAGGCTGCGACCTGCCAATTTCCCTACAGTTCGCCTGGCACAGTTTGCCGGACTCATACACCAGTCAGCCCATTTATTTTCCAAAATATTGGAGGCCAACAACTTGCGCGAAATTGAAAATCTATTTGACGTGCAACCGAGCGGATATTGGAGCGACCATTTTCAGTTTGACAAACCATCCATAAAGCGGGAAAAAACCTTAGGGCGCGACTTTGTCCACCTCGTTGTCATCAACACAATTGTGCCGTTTCTGTTTCACTACGGTAAGACGAAGGAATTGGAAGCACCCCAAAAACGAGCACTTGCACTGCTTGAAGAGCTCCCGCCAGAATCCAATACGATTCTGGATGGCTGGACTGCTTTGAGTGTTCCAGCTCGTCATGCATTCCAAACACAGGCTTTGATTCATTTGAAAACGCGATATTGTGACCAGAAAAGATGTTTGGAATGTGCCGTGGGGAATGCTATTTTGAAATGAATTTTCAGCCACTAATTGCACGAATTAGCACTAATGAATTCGTGGAAATTCGTGCAATTAGTGGCTCAAATCAACAATAAACAGAAGATGCAATTCAAATCTACCTTCGTTTTTGCTTTTTGCCTATCCTCCTTGTCAGCCTTTTCCCAATCGTTTTACTTTGGCGCAGACCTCTCCTATGTCAACGAAATGGAAGATTGCGGGGTAGTGTACAAAGAACAGGGCCAGCCCAAAGATGTGTACCAGATTTTTGCAGATCACCACTGCAATCTTGTGCGGCTGCGGCTTTGGCACACACCTTCTTGGTACGATGCACTGAATGCAGGCAAGCGGTATTCAGATTTTCAGGATGTTCGCAAAAGCATCATCCGGGCTAGAGCTCAGGGAATGAGCGTATTGCTCGATTTTCATCTCTCCGATAATTGGGCTGACCCAAGCCATCAGGTGATGCCAGCAGCATGGCTCGGCGTGGTGGACAATTTGCCGCGCTTGAAGGATTCGCTGTACAACTATATTTCAAAAACACTGCTCGACTTGAACAACGAGGGCCTTTTGCCCGAAATGGTGCAGATCGGCAATGAGACCAATAAAGGTATTTTGCTTTCGCCCGCAGTGGATGCGGCAGGTTGGAGCCTGGATTGGAATCGAAACAGCCAATTGTTCAAACGCGCGATCCAGTCAGTGCGTGACGTGGAAAACACGACAGGAAAGACGATCAAAGTGGCGCTCCATATAGCAGGGCCTGCCGAGGCTGATTGGCTGATGGCGGGTTTTTGGGCCAATGGTGTGACAGATTTTGACGTTATCGGCCTTTCGTACTACTGGGCCTGGCACAAGCCGACCAGTATTGCTGACGCGGGAAATATTGTGGCCGAACTGCGTCAACTATACCCCGGTAAAGAGGTGATGATTTTTGAAACAGGTTATCCCTGGACCTTGCAATGGGAAGACAGCGCAAACAACCTTATCACTGAATTGAACCCCAGCTACGCGCCTGCAAGCCCGGACAATCAACGCAAGTGGTTGGTGGATATGACCCAAGCAGTCATCAACAAAGGCGCAAAAGGTGTGATGTATTGGGAGCCGGCATGGCAGTCGTCGTCCTGCTGGACACAGTGGGGGAAAGGTTCGCATCAGGAACATGCTACCTTTTTTGATTTTCAAGACAACCTGCTCACGGGTGGTGGAATGGATTTCATGACCCACGATTATGCGAATTTAGTATCGGTTCAAGAGCAAACGCCGCGCTTGAGTTTTAAGGTTTGGCCAGATAGCGGCCAACGCAACTTGTGGCTTCGATTGGAAGGTTTTTCAGTGGATAAACCATTGGAAGTGAAATTGTCAAATGCTAAAGGGGAGCTGTTGGCTTCGAGAAAATTTGATTCGATAGCAGCTCCTGAACTGCTGTTTCAGATCCCTGCTTTGCCAGCGGGGCTTTATTACTGCGCTGTATATGAAGGGAATATTTTCAGGGCTGTGCGTAGCGTGGCGTTGGGGGAGTGATTTATATTTTTGGCCACTAATTGCACGAATTATCACGAATAGATTAGTGATAATTCGTGCAATTAGTGGCTAAAATCAAACGGAAAAGGGCTGCCTCGATGATCGGGGCAGCCCTTTTTTTACTTTGTTTGTCGCTTAGACAATCTTTATTTCACAATCACAACCTGCTTGCCGACGGCAAATTTGTCGTTGGCAATATGAACGAAGTAATGGCCTGGCACCAAGTTTTTGACATCAATGCTGGCTTGATTCTGGACGTTCAGATTTTGCGTCAAAACCTGAGCGCCTTGGCTGTTAAAGATGATAACCTTCAGTTTGCCTTGAAGTTCTTCTGCGCTGATCTGGATGTTCATCATACCCTTCACCGGGTTGGGCGCGATGACGACACTGTTTGATCTCAAAAGATCTATCGTCGAACTAGGATCGCCAAATGCATATTCTCCCGTTGCAGAATTCAAGGTTGCACGGTAGGTACCTGCCGTGATCGGGATATTTGGTCCGTTCTGCGTACCGACACCAGTAGGGAAAGTCACGGCGCCCCAGTTTACAGCCCATGCGTGTTCGGCTCTGAATTTGGCTTCACCAGCGGACATGTCAATTGAATTGATATACCAAAATGACTCATCCGCGAGATCTTTGGTCAGGTCAACATCCATTTCCCAAGACGCGTTTGGAGTAGCGGTACCAACGAGACCTACTACGCCATAAATCTGCAACAATTCGAAGCTGTATTCCCCTGTGAATGAGTTGAATGTAATTTTATACTCACCAGCGGTGATAGGAATGTTGGCCCCTCCTTCAGTTGCAATGCCTGTAGGGAAATCGCCCGCGCCCCAGTTAACTGCCCAATCATCATTGGCTCTGAATTTTGCTTCACCATCCGTCATAATAAGGCGCAACCTCCAAATGGACGAATCAACAGGGTCCTGATTCATGTCAGTATCCGTGAGCCAATCCCCCGGTGTTGCATTTCCGATAATACCTATCGTCGAGTAAATGACGAGGGGTGCGAAGTTGTACGCGTAGGTCTGTGTGTTAAACGTGACTACATATTTACCCGCTACCACAGGGATATTTGGGCCATTCAAAATACCAATGCCTGAAGGGAACAAAGTATCACCCCAGCTAATGGCCCATGCATCATTGGCTCTGAATTTCGCCTCGCCATCTGTTAACGTAATGGTTCCTTTCCAAAGGTTCGGATCTCCACTGTCTTTGGTGAGATCGGTATCAGTAGTCCAATCGCCGGGCGTTCCACTTCCGATCAAGCCAATGGTTGCGAATTCGAGTACTTCTTCAAAAGAATATTCTCCACTTGTCTTGTGAAAGTGTATTAAATATTTGCCTGTCGCAGGGATAGGAATATTGGGGCCCCCTAGTGTGCCAACGCCGGAAGGAAAATCAATAGCACCCCAGTTGATATCCCAGGCACTGTTTGCCCTGAATTTAGCTTCCCCTTGAATTAAATTTAAGGTGATGAAGTAGTGGGTGGAATCCAGTGGATCGTAATACATTTTGGTGTCATCAGCCCAGCCACCCGGGGTGGCATCTCCAATAATACCAATGTCTGAGGTGTAGGCAAAACTGTAGGCTCCCGTAAGCGAGTTAAAGTTAACCGTCCATTCGCCGGCAGCAGGAATTGGGATGTCGACACCGCCTTGTGTACCAATTCCGGAAGGGAAATCCTTAGACCCCCAGTTAATATCCCAGGCATCATCCTGACGGAATTTCACTGCACCCACTATTAGGTTTAGTTTTAGAGACCAAAGGTGGGCGCTATCCACGTTTTGGATCATGTTGGTATCAGAATTCCATCCATTTGCTGTGGAAGAGCCAATCAGACCGATTGACTGCGCCTGCCCAATGCCCGCAAACAGCAGGCTGCAAAACAGCGCTGAAAAAAGTAAACGTAATTTCATTGTGAGAAAAATTTAAATGCTTGAAAAATGAATTGTTGTGGAGGGGGTTGAGAAGGTTGAGGGGTTGAGAATGTTGAGGGTGTTGAGGGTGTTGAGGGTTGAGTGTTGAGGGTTGAGACTGTTGAGGTCGTTGAGATGGTTGAGTGCAACATCTCAACATTCTCAACAACCTCAACAGTCTCAACATTTTATCAATACCCTGGGTTTTGGCTCAATCCGGGATTGGCGCCCAAGTCTTGGGATGGGATGGGGTAAATATTTCGATAGCTTTCCACGGCTGCGCCGTCTTTCACGCCGCCTTTCCAGGCCCATTTGTAGGTGCCATCTGTGAACTGTCCAAAGCGCACCAAATCTTGCCTGCGGTGGCATTCCCAGTAAAGTTCTCTGGCCCTTTCATCGAGAATGATGGGCAGGTCCAGCTGTTCCACGGTGAAATTGCCCGATGAGCCGGTAAAGGCACGTGTCCGAACGGCGTTGAAAAGATCAGCGGCCCTGTTCTTGTCACCCCCCGGGATTCTTAAAAGACATTCAGAAGCCATCAGGTAAACATCCGCCAAACGGAACATAGGGAAATCTGTGTCTGGGTAATAAGTATCTTTCCCTTGCATGCCATCAGAGGTGATGTTCTTGAATTTATTGACGGCGTACCCTTCTGTAAACAAAGTAAGGTCGTTGATTTCCAGATTCTGGCCATCGGTGTAAAACATGCCCCGGTGGTCAAAACTCGTCAACTTGATCTGATAAGTGTAATCAGGCTTGTCCACATCCAAGGAAATTTTGTAGTTCCCTGGTTCAGCAATTTGAATTTCAGTGCCATTCAATTCCAACAGCGCATCCGTGCCATTGTCGCCCAAATTGATCGCGTCATCTTGGTTTGCCCTGAATTTGAAGGTCCCGACTACCAAAGGCGCATCGGCCACCAACTTTTCATTGGCAGGGTCCCAGCTCAGGTTTACGTCAACACCGCCCGTAGCAGTGCCAATGATACTCCAAGTACGTTTCTCGATAGTGTAGGTCTTTGTGTTGAGGTTCACTTTGAAAAAATGAAGCCCTGCTTGCGGGATCCTGATGGTGTCGCCGCTGATTTCGAGTGTTCCATTGGCACCGTTGTCGCCATATTTAGGGGCAGTGGGGGCAGGAATTGTTGTGAGAAAGATTCTCGTGTTGCTGCTGGAAAAGTATTTGTGTCCCTCGTAAATTTTGTTGTTTGGTGCAACCGTAGAGGTAGCTGCCAGTGAGTTGAGGAGGTCAGTAAAATCCCAGCCCTGATGTGATCCCGGCACATAAAGTTTGGGATACAAAACAGTTTGCCCTGCATTGAAATCCACTTTAATACCGGTCAAATCTGAGGGGAACTTCTCAATCAATTGTTGGGTCGTCCTCGTGCCAGCCCAAGGCTCGCTGATCCCGGATTGCTCAGGGATCATGCTCCCGCCTACACTGGCATGGATGATAAAGGTAGTGCCGCCGTAGGTACGGGTATTAAGGCCGTCAAAAGCAACCGGGAAAATGATTTCCTTGGATTTGTGGTTGTCCGCTAGGAAAAGGTTTGCGTAGGTTGGTTCCAACTCATAGCCCGCATTGAGGATAAATTCACAATACGTCAGGCAATCGGTGTATCGTGCTTCATGAATATACACTTCTGCATTGAGGTAAAGTTTAGCCAACAGCATCCACGCGGCGCCTTTGTCAGCACGGCCATACTCATTGGCCCTAGAATCGGCCAAGTCTGGCAGGATGGCCTTTAGTTCTGACTCGATATATTGGAAGAGCTCCTTAGGATCTTTTTGCTTCGGGACGAATGCTCCAACCACATCGTCCTCCGTAGCGAATGGTACGTTCCTGAAATTGTCCAGCGCATGCCAGTAACTCAATGCCCGCAAGAAACGCGCTTCTGCCCGGTATCTTTTTACCTCGGCCTTCATGGCGGCACTTGTGCTCCTCGAATCCAGTTTAGCATCGGTAGTTTCTCTTATATACTCGTTGGTAAGGGCGATTTGTACAAACAACCGGCTGTAAAAGGCGTAGACAAAGACATCCCCATCGGCCCAGCTCTGGGCGTGAAAATCCTTGATCGTCTGGTCATTCCAGCCCACCACGGCTTCGTCTGTGGATAGTTCTTCGTGATACCAAAACCCTCTCAAGTATTGTCCAAAGCCTTCGTCAATCCCAGAGATGTCATTTTGCCCGGCAGGGCCTTCCTGTCCCGACAAGGCAAGGCCGGCATACAGTTTAGCCAGCACCTGACGATAGGCGCCGGGCTGTTTGTACACCGCATCTGCACTGAGAATATCGGGATCCAAGGGTACCGTGTCCAAGTCTTTGAAACAACTTACCGCCCCAAGCAGCAGTACCGTGATGGTGAGTATTTTTATATTGCGCATGATTTTAGTCGTTTAAGTAATTCAAAAGTTGACGTTCAGGCCGAGGACGTAAGTTCTGGGCCTTGGGTAAATTTGGTTATCAATGCCGTTGCCGATTTCCGGGTCAAGCCCTTTGTATTTGGTAATCACAAAAGGATTTTGAACGGTTGTATAGAGGTTCAAATATTTGCCAATCAAGTGGTCAAAGCTGTAACCCAGCGTTATATGATCCACGCGAAAAAAGGACGCTTCGGTGATGAAATGATCGCTAAAGGTGAGATTGGCCTGATCTTCTACGTTCAAATCTACCGCGGATTGGTTTACGTTCGACAGATACTTGCTGCTGCCGTAAAGTCGCTTGAGGTAACCCATATCCGTCTGCACATTATTGTACACATATTGGCCAAGATTGGCACGAGCTCCAAATGAAAAATTGAAATGGCCTACGTTCAAGCTACTGGTAATACCGATCGTGTAAAGCGGGGCGGGATTCTTGTAGCGGTATTTGTCGTTGTCGTTGACGATTGTGTCACCATTTCTGTTCACAAATTGCCCTTCAAGGATATTCCCAGATTCGT
>JACMMM010000152.1 GCA_014379065.1 Saprospiraceae bacterium | reverse complement strand
TCGTGGCAATCGAACCAATCGCTGCAATCGTCACAATCGAATCAATCGTCCCAATCGAACCAATCGTGGCAATCGAACCAATCGCTGCAATCGTCACAATCGAATCAATCGAATCAATCGTCGCAATCGAATCAATCAAAATATGCTATCCAACTACCTCACCATCGCGCTCCGAAACCTCTCGAAAAACCGCCTGTTCTCCCTGCTTAACATTGGTGGGCTAAGCATTGGTTTGGCAGTGGCCATGCTCATCGGGCTGTACGTCCGGGATGAGTGGTCATTCGATCAATTCAATGAAAAAGCAGACCGCATTTACAGGGTGAATTTCGACGTTCGGTTTGGCGGTCATGAGGAGGCGCTGGCCGTAGCTTGTGCCCCCATTGGGCCAGCCCTGGCACGAGATTACCCTGCCATCGAATCCATGTGCCGTTTCCGGCAACTGGGTTTTATCACGGTAAAAAAAGGCACTGAAGCCATTGAGGAGGGTTCCAACACTTATGTGGACAGTACTTTTTTCTCGATATTCACCATGCCATTGCTGGAAGGCGACCCTAAAACGGCGCTTGCCGAGCCAAATACGGGCGTCATTTCCGAAAAAATGGCCCAGAAATACTTCGGTACCACCACCGGGGTCGTCGGTCGGACACTCCGCATCAACGAAAACCGCGATATGCTGGTGACGGGCGTGATGCAGAATATGCCAGCGCAATCGCATTTCCACTACGACTTTTTATTTTCCATGTCCTCGATAGCGGAGGAGGCAAACGAGGATATGTGGTTGTCTAACAATTTCCAGACCTACTTTTTGCTGCGCCCCAGTGCATCAGCGGCTGAGCTGGAAAGCAGGATCAACGAGATCATTGACAAATACATCGGCCCACAGTTTGAAAAAATAACGGGCGGTACCATGGCAGCGTTCAAGGCCAGTGGCGATTGGCTGAAATACAGCCTGATCAACATTCGGGAAATCCATTTGCACAGCGATAGAACTGCGGAACACGAGGCCAATTCCGACATCAAATATGTCTGGATTTTCGGCGTGGTAGCACTCATGGTGTTGTTGCTGGCTTGCGTGAATTTTATGAATCTCAGTACTGCCCGCTCCACAGGTCGTGCGCGTGAGGTTGGGGTGCGCAAAGTATTGGGGTCAAATCGCGGAGGATTGGTGCGCCAATTTTTGACGGAAAGCTTGCTACTGACTGTCCTCTCGTTTGTAGTGGCATCGGTGGTTGTTTGGCTGGTTTTGCCAGCTTTCAACGATTTTGCAGCCAAAGACATTCGGTTCTCATTGTTGGACCTGCCGATGTTGGCCTCTCTTGCAGGTTTGGCGGTTTTTACAGCATTTGTAGCGGGCAGTTACCCAGCGTTTTTCTTGTCGGCTTTTCGCCCCATCGAGGTATTGAAAGGGAAATTAACCCTTAGCACCAAAGGCGGCTCTTCCTGGTTGCGGAGTGGCTTGGTGGTGTTTCAGTTTTTTATTTCGGTGGCGCTCATTGCTTCGGTTTTGGTGGTGCAAAAACAGTTGGACTTCATCCAAAACAAAAAACTAGGCTATGAAAAAGAGCATCTCGTGATGCTCCGAAATACCTGGTGGTTAAGAGAAAAAACGCTCGATTTCAAATCGCGGCTGCTCGAAATTCCCGGCGTTGAAAGTGCCGCCTGCGCTGATTATTTCCCTACACCTTCGAGCCGAAGCAGCACGACCTTTACCAAGGCCGGAATGGATGTTGCCACGGCAAGCATTTCCAGCCAGCACTGGACGGTAGATTTTGACTATCTCCGCACGTTTGGATTGAAGATGCATGAAGGCCGTTGGTTTGATTCCTCTTTGAAAACCGACTCTTCGGTGTGTGTTATCAATCAAGCGGCTGTTAAAGCATTTGGATGGCCCAACCCACTGGGCCAGAAAGTCAGCACTTTCACCAATCCTGCCCTCAAGGAAACGAGGACGATGGAAATCGTTGGCGTGGTGCAAGATTTCAATTATGAGAGTCTTCGAGAAAAAATCGGGCCGATGGTCATAAGTATTGGCGATGGAAGTGGAACCATGGCCCTGCGCCTGAGCGGGGATGCTGATATCGAAAAAACGATGGCAGCGGTAGGCGGGCTTTTCAAAACGTATTTGCCAGCCCAACCTTTCAATTTCAAGTTTGTGGACGATGAATTTGATCAGCAATACCGCGTTGAACAACGTATCGGCAGTATCCTCGGGGCATTCGCGGGTTTTGCCATTTTCATTGCCTGTCTTGGTTTGTTCGGGCTCGCAACTTTTATGGCCGAGCAGCGCACCAAAGAAATTGGAATTCGCAAAGTACTCGGCGCATCCGTGGCGGGCATCACCGGACTTTTGGCCAAGGATTTTTTGAAACTCGTGTTCATATCCATCGTGCTCGCTTCACCTGTCGCTTATTATTTCATGCAACGCTGGCTGGCAGATTTTGCCTATCGCATTGATATTCAATGGTGGGTATTTGTAGCGGCGGCTTTAGCCGCAGCAACGATTGCATTTCTGACGGTAGGCTTTCAGAGCATACGGGCGGCTTTGGCGAATCCTGTCAAATCACTGCGCAGCGAGTGATTTGCGCTTGCCTTTAGCCGAATGAAGGTTTTACAGCGTGTAATCCAAGTGTCTGATTGGCCGATTCCTCTATGGGAGATTTTTTATTTGCCAATTGCTTGTAAACACAAAATTGTCATACTACCTTTCGGGCCGACAAAGCTAAAAATCCAATGACAAGCATGTTGCGATCAAAATGTTGAACTGCGCCCCCGCTTCTGTTTTGATACTGGAGGCGGGGGCGTGTTCATTAATGGCGGCTTACTCGTTTACCCGCCGACAGGCAGGCAACGGACGAGTAAGTGGATTCGGGATTTTTACTTAGTCGTCCGTTGCCGATATTTAAATTGTTCAGCGAGATCACAATTAAAAAAATAAAAACATGAAAAAAGGATTTTTTACCAAAATGACAATCGCAATTTTTTTATTAGTTACCAATTCTGAATTTGCCATTTCGCAAAAAGAATATATTTGTTCAGCAGGACCAATTCCACCAGGTTGGGTTGTTACTGAAATAAAACTTTGTTCATGCTGTGGTGCATCAAGTAGAACAGCCACTCAGTGGGTGATTGAAAAAATTGACGAAAGAGCACCCGGCTCTACTCAACTAATCTGTCCGACCAGCTCACTACCAGAGGGTTGGGTTATCATTGACAAGAAGAAATGTACTTGTTGCGTGGCATCAGACGACTGGGCAACCCAATGGACAATTAAAAAACTCGAAGGACTTCCCCAAGGCTCAACCGCCCTTATTTGCCCAACCGAAAAACTGCCACTTGGTTGGGTAGTAGTTGATAAAAATAATTGCACATGTTGCGATGCCTCTGGCGGGAGTTCTACCCAATGGACAATCAAAAAATTATGAGTGCCAATAAATTAAATCGCCGAACTAAAGCTTCCCTGCCAACCACATGCTAAGCGCGGCGGTTTGGCATGGAAGCAAACGTTAAAAAATAAAAAACATGAAATACAAATATTCAATTTGCCATCCTGAAAAATCTGAAATCGAGTACCCGGAACAAATCCTTTCGGCAGAGCAAGTCAAAGAAAGGGCAATAAAATATCCATGGAAATCGGAATTGCAGAAGTTAAAAACGATGAAGCCAGATGAAATAAATTACAGTCCCTCCTTGGATTTTAAGAACGTGGATAACAATTATAGTTTTTGTCTGACAGCGGAAGGAGAACCAGAAGATATTTCTTTTTCGGTCTGGTATAGTCGTCCGATAATGAAAAAGATATTTTTCGGTTTATTCGGCGAAAAGGAAAAATTCGAGGTGATAGATAAAGAATTTACAAAAGAAGATTCGTTCAAATTGCTTGACAAATTCTTAAACCAAGATTGCGATTGGATAGAAAAAGAAATGAATAAAAAATAAAACGAACTCACAACAAAGTGCAAAATTTTTATGCAGACTTTACACCTGCACACCATTTGCCCAGACGTTACCCTCAAAAATAAACTCGATACAACACATTCGGGAAAAACCCAAACTGCGTCAAATAACCGATACCTCCCGGCGCGCTTTCGTCATAGAATTCGCTTATTTTCCCTTTATGATTGGTCACGTTGTCCAAGTTCAGGAATAGCTCGTGTGTAGCCCTTGGCTTGTGCCATTTATAACTCGCGGAAAGTATGACCTGATAAACATCTTCAATTTTGTTATCGAAGGCCTTTTCATAATCCCAGAACTGGTTGTTGGCAGGGTCAACGGCCAGATTCCCGTCGGTATCCCGTAACAACGGGATGATCTTTTTCCCTCCAGTAAAAAACACTTTGGCGTTGATGCCCAGTGTTTTATTCTTCTTCCTGCCCAGATGGGTAAATTCTTTCCCGCAAAGGAAATTAACCAGATAGTTGCTGTTATACTGGGTATTGCGCTCCACGCCTTCGAGCGATTTGTATTTCGATTGGTACAGGGATGTGTTGAACAGGAAATAAAAGTTATGATGAAAAAAACGCTCTATGGTTAGTTCGATCCCGTAGTTTTTACCTGTGCCTTTGTTCACCAAATCCACATATCGGAATTCAAGCCCTTCGTTGATGGTGGCGTAATAACTGGTGTCGTTGTTTTCAACGGGCAGATTGTATAAATGCTGGTAATAGGCTTCGATTTTGGCCGAGAGATGT
>JACMMM010000151.1 GCA_014379065.1 Saprospiraceae bacterium | reverse complement strand
TTGATGAAAAGAACCGTCAGGTCGAACTCTCGGAGAAAGGCGTGGAATACCTCTCGCGTTTCAACAACGAACCAGACTTTTTCATCATGCCCGACATCGCCGTCAGTCTTGTTGAAATTGACCGCGACACCGATTTGACGCACGAAGAAAAAATAGAAGCCAAAGAAAAACTCTCGCAGGATTACGGGGTAAAAAGCCGTCGTATTCACGCCATTCAACAACTGCTAAAAGCGTACGCACTCTTTGAAAAGGACAACGAGTACATCGTACTCGAAGGCGAGGTCAAAATTGTGGACGAGCAAACGGGTCGTGTCATGGAAGGCCGACGCTATTCCGATGGTCTGCACCAAGCCCTCGAAGCCAAGGAAAATGTGAAGGTCGGTGAGATCACCCAGACCTACGCCACCGTCACACTCCAGAACTATTTCCGGATGTACCACAAACTCTCGGGTATGACGGGCACTGCCGAAACGGAGGCAAAAGAACTTTGGGACATCTACAAACTTGACGTAGTGGTGGTGCCTACCAACCGCCCCATCACCCGGAAAGACGAGGAGGATTTGGTGTACAAAACCGCCCGCGAAAAATACAACGCCGTCATTGACGACATCGTAAGGCTCCGCGACGCAGGTCGCCCTTGTCTCGTCGGTACTACCTCCGTTGAGATTTCTGAATTGCTGTCGAGAATGCTGAAGATGCGCGGTATTGAACACAACGTACTGAATGCCAAGCAGCACCAGCGAGAAGCCGAAATCATTGCAGAAGCTGGCCTGGCCGGGAAAGTGACCATTGCCACCAACATGGCTGGTCGCGGTACCGACATCAAATTAGGTGCCGGTGTAAAAGAAGCAGGTGGTCTGGCCATCATCGGTACGGAAAGGCACGAAAGCCGCCGTGTAGACCGGCAGTTGCGCGGACGCGCAGGTCGTCAAGGCGACCCGGGCTCTTCGCATTTTTACGTTTCGCTTGAGGATAGCCTCATGCGCTTGTTCCAAAGCGATCGTATTGCCGGACTCATGGACAAAATGGGCCACAAAGAAGGCGATGTGATTCAACACTCTATGGTGACCAACTCCATCGAGCGGGCACAGAAAAAAGTGGAAGAGAACAACTTTGGCATCCGTAAGCGCCTGCTTGAATACGACGACGTGATGAACATCCAGCGCGAGGCGATTTACAAAAAACGCCGTAACGCGCTGTTTGGCGACCGCCTCGCCGTTGACATCAACAACTCTTTCACCGCCATTACTTCTGAACTGGCGCATGTACACCGGGAAGATGGCGATTACGACACATTCCGCCTCGACAGCATCCGCCTCATTGGCGTTGACCCCGAAATGGACGCGGCTTGGTTCAAATCCGCGCCCGTTGGGACGGTCATCGCTACCTTCCAAGACCAGGTGCTGGGGCTGTACGATCACAAATCCAAGCAAGTGGGGGAACGCATTTTGCCTGAAATAAAGCGCGTGTATGCGGAGCATGGCCACCGCTACAAACGCATTGTGGTACCCTTCACCGACGGTACAGCGGGATACAATGTCAGCGCCGATATGGACGATGCCATCAAAACCAATGGCAAAACCGTGATGCGCGACATCGAAAAAGTGGCAACGCTCGCGCTGATTGACGACGCCTGGAAGGAACACCTTCGCAATGTGGATGATTTGAAAGAATCGGTGCAAGGGGCTTCTTTTGAGCAAAAAGATCCGCTTGTGATCTATAAAATGGAAGCTTATAACCTTTTTGAGGGGCTTATCGGGCACATCAATTCGCAGGTGACTTCTTTCCTATTGAGAGGTTCTCTTGCCCTTGCCTCAGAGGAAGATATGCGCCGTGCCCAAGCTGCCCAGTCTCAAGCCGAGGCACAGCGCCGCGCTCAGGCAGGACGCCTCCGCACGAACAATCAACAGCAGCAGACTGAGACCCAACAAGCCGCTCAGAGGGCTGCACAGTCGGCAGGCCACAACGGCCCGGTACAGCGCACACAGCCCATCGTCCGTGAAAAAGTGGTGGGCCGCAACGACCCCTGCCCCTGTGGCAGCGGTAAGAAATATAAACATTGTCACGGGAAATAACAGTGGTAAGTGTTGAGTGATAAGTGGTACCGTTTGCAACACTTATCACTTAACACTTACCACTTTAAATTATGCAAGACTACGCCAACACAATAACCAAGTTTTACACCGCCTTCCAGCAGAAGGACTATGAAACAATGGCCTCGCTTTATCATCCTGAAGCCACGTTCAAAGACGCTGCTTTTGACTTGAAATCAGGCAAAGAAGCGGGCGCGATGTGGAAGATGCTGCTTACCGCTGGAAAAGACCTGCGTATCGAATTCAGCGAAGTGAAGGCAGACGAAAAAACGGGGTCGGCGCATTGGGAGGCTTGGTACACGTTTTCAAAAACGGGCCGTAAAGTTCACAACATCATCGAAGCCAGATTCGAATTTAAAGACGGGCTGATTTATCGCCACACCGATCATTTCGACTTTTGGCGCTGGAGCCGACAGTCATTGGGCCTGACGGGATGGCTTTTGGGTTGGAGCGGTTTTTTAAAAAACAAGGTCGGTGCTTCAGCGATGAAAAGCTTGCAGGCTTTCATGGCAAAATCGGCGAATGACGCTTGATTTTTAGCCACTAATTGCACGAATTTACACTAATACGATTCGTGGTAATTAGTACAATTCGTGGCTGATAAATATTCACGAACAAAAACAGGTATTCACCTACAACTCAATTTTTAAACATGAAAAAATTCATTTTCTCGCTCGCGATCTTATTTGCAGCAACGAGCATTTTTGCTCAGAAAACAGAACTTAAAACCGCAGTAGACAGCCTTAACTATGCTCACGGCATGGTGGCTGCCGCAAATGCCAAGCGTTTACTGGGTACAGACCTGAATGCAAAACTTTTCTTAGAAGCACTAAACGCGGTGTTGAAAGGCGAGCCAACCAAATTCACAGCTGAGAGCGCCCCCACAATCGAGCAGGCTATTGGTGCAGGTATGTGGAAGGTAAACAATGCCAAGTACTTGGAAGAGAATAAAAAACGCCCCGGTGTTATCACCACCGCCAGCGGCCTGCAATACGAAGTGATGAAGCGCGGTACGGGCACTGTATCTCCCTTGGCTACGGACAAAGTGGAGGTGCATTATCATGGCACCATGATTGACGGCTTTATCTTCGACAGTTCGGTAAATCGCGGCAAGTCTATCACCTTCCCGCTCAACGGCGTTATCCCTGGCTGGACAGAAGGCTTGCAGTACATGAAAGAAGGGGACAAGTTCAAATTCTTCATTCCCTATAACCTCGCTTATGGTGAGAAGGGTCGTGGCGGGCCGATCAAAGGTTACTCTACTTTGATGTTTGAAGTGGAGTTGATTAAGGTGAATCCGTAATAAAACGGAATTAAAAAAATTGGAGCTGCGACTGCAAGTCGCAGCTCCAACTGCTACAGGTCCCCGGCGAATTCAATTCGCCGGGGATTTGTTATTTCCCCTTCAATACCGCTTCCAAATCCACCAGTAATTGCTTCCCTTCCGGAGAAAATTGGAGCGACACTTTTTTGCCATTTTTTTCCTGCATGATAAACGCAAAGTTGTCGGCCAGCACCTCGTCGGGGTGAATGATGTAGCCCGTGTTGTCTTTGATTTGGCGGAAAAAATCCGGCTGGCCCTGCATATCAAGCGTGCTGCTGAAACCGTCTTCTTTTACCCGCACCATCCATTTGCCGTCGGGCTGTTTTTCAATTTGAAAAAGACTGAATTCCAGATAGGCGAAAAACGAGTTCTTTTCGTCCGTCCAGCCTAAGTTGTTGGCGGAGATGATTGGGATGGCATAAATCGTAGAACCGTCGGCTTGTGCCAAAGCGATTTTTTGGGCAAAATCCACGCCGTCAGGGTTGTACATCGTGCGGGCTGCTAGGCCGGGTGGTAGGCGCAGGTTATCATAGCCAATGCCTTCAAAACCGATGAGTTGGTACGAGCGGTCGCTTTTAGCGGGGTTAAGCCGCGACCAAACATGGAAAAGTTCGTGGTACATCGTGGTCGTGAATGCGTTGGTATTCCGCTTTCCCAGTTCGTCGGCAGGGATAATGATGCAGTTTTCACGGGTGTACCACACCCCGTCGCCATAGTGCCTGCCTTTGGTTTTGATGAGTTTGAGCGTGTCGGGAAAAATGTCGGGCGAAACGCCGTTAACGGTACTGAACACTTTTTCCATGACGCCTTCGATGAATTTCGACTCTTCGTAAGAGAAACTTTCCACATCTTTTTTCAAAAACTGGAGATAAGCACGGAGAACCTTTTTGCGCTTCTGCCCTTTCGATATTGGTTTGTGCATTTGAATGGACATTTCTGACACGTTTACCTTCTTAAAATATCCGTCGCGCTCGTCGAACGTAATGGCCGCACCCGCCGCAACACTGTCGAGCAAAAGGCAGATTTTACCGTTGGGGAATTTAATTTCCTTCACAGGAATCTGCGCGGTGCAGTTGATTGCCAGGAGAGAAAAAAGGGCGCTGAGAGCGAAAATGGTATGTTTCATGTTTTTGTGTGATTGCGCAAGGGGAAACTAGGTTAGAGGGATGGCTCATATTGCCTACCCCTCGCCAAGGTAAGCCACTCCCGGGAAAACCAGTTTGAAAACCGCCCCACCCGTAGATGGGCTTTCGACCGAAAGCCCAATTTTATGGAGTGTCAGGATGCTTTGCACCAGTGAAAGTCCTACGCCCGTGCCCTTGACCCTGAGATGGCGAGGACTTCGGAAAAAGGGCTCAAAAATGAGTCGTTGCTCTTCTTCAGGAATGCCTGGACCATTATCGCAGACTTCCACAATGTGATGGCCATCGGCGCGGAAATCGGCGCGAACCAGCACTTGGTGGTCGGGGGAATATTTGCAGGCATTGTTCATCAGGTTGAGCATCGCTGTGAAGAGCAGGGATTCGTTGGCGCGAATGGAAAGGACCTGGTCATCCTCGGGCATTTCTCCGAATTCAACGCTGGCGCGATATTCGGGGTAGCGTTTTTGAAGTTGTTGTTTGGCTTGCCAAAGCAGTTCGTCCAAGCGAATAGGCACAAAAGGGATGGCCTTAGGGTCATTGTAGATAAGGGCGAGCTGCAAAAGTTCTTCCTCCATTTCGCTAAGGGATCGTACATCGTCGAGCACGCTTTGAAGGGCTTGGCGGTAGGCGGCGGGCTCCCGCTCACGTTGCAGCGACACTTCGAGCTGGGAACGGATAGCGGTAAGGGGATTGCGAAGCTCGTGCGATACATTGGAAAGGAACATTCGCTGCATCTTAAAAGCCTGCTCAACGCGGTCGAGCAGCCGATTAAAGGTTTCGGCAAGTCGCCCGATTTCGTCGCGGGTGACTCCAGTAGCCACTCTCCGACTCAGATCGGCAGGTTGCAGGCTTTCTACTTCCTCCACAATGCGCGAAACAGGGGCGAGCGCTTGCCCGGCATAATACCAACCCGCAAGAGCAACCAAAATCAACCCCACAAAAAAACTGATAATCAATATATTGCGCAGTTGTGTCAACTGGGTGGGATCGCAGTAACCCTCTACCACGACCACATAAGACGAGCCTGAAACATTGTCGGCCTTGCGGCCAATTGCGAGTAAATTGTAATGTTGAAATCGGTTCTCGCCCTTTTGATAAATGTCTTGCAAATCCTTCACCGTCACAGGAGGTGCGTCGGGCCTAAGGGCGAACACTCGCTCATAAGCGTTGTTGAAAATGCTGATATTGTCCTGATAAGGCAAGGTGTCGCCATCAGGCGCGATCCAATTGGCAGTCAATGGATTTAGGGTTGCGGCGCCGAACAGAGCCGTTTGTGCGGTCATTTCAGCCTTTGATTTCAGCCCTTGAAAAAAAGCATCCTCCGTGTTTTTTTTGAACAAAAAATAAACCGAGCACAACACCCCGGCGAGGATTCCCGCCGCGATGAGCACAAAAAGCAAGGTAAGCTTGGCACGGATTTGCATGGTTTAATTGATTGGATTGATTCGATTAGCCGATTGATTCGATTGGGACGATTGATTCGATTATTTCGATCCGAAAAAGGCATGGATTTTCCCTTCTTCGGATCGAAATAATCGAACCAATCGAATCAATCACTCAATCGAATCAATTGCTCTGCTTTCCGAACGCCGGTAGAAGCAGGCTCTTCAATAACCGTCAGATTGGGCATGGCGCTTAGTTCAAAATTCAATTGCGGGCGTGGATCTACATAATAAAATGGGATGTGGCGGCGGGCATAGTGCATGAGACCAGCAGCAGGGTACACTTGCAACGAGGTGCCTATAATGAGGAAAATATCAGCCTGTTCGGCTAAATCGGCGGCAGGTTCCAACATGGGCACCGCCTCGCCAAACCACACAATATGGGGGCGCAGCTGATGGCCGCGTTCACATAAATCGCCGAGATGGAGGTCTTTGTCCCATGGGTACACGAGGTGTTCATGGCGGTTGGAGCGCACCTGCCGGAGTTGGCCGTGAAGGTGCAACACTTGGGTGCTTCCTGCGCGTTCGTGCAGGTCGTCCACATTTTGTGTTACAATATGCACGTCAAAATCTCGCTCCAAATCTGCCAGTGCGCGGTGGCCGTCGTTGGGTTCTACTTTAAGGAGTTGGGCGCGGCGCTGGTTGTAAAAATCCAGCACAAGTTCTGGGTTGGCAGCCCAGCCTTGGGGGGTGGCCACATCTTCGATACGGTGGTTTTCCCAGAGGCCGTCGCTATCGCGGAAGGTTTTAATGCCGCTTTCGGCACTGATGCCAGCGCCGGTGAGGACCACGATTTTTTTCTTCATGGGCCAAAGGTAGTTTGATGCCCTGAAAAGTTGATGATTGGTAGACTGGTGATTGGTGGACTGGTGATTGGTGGACTGGTGATTAGGTGTGCC
>JACMMM010000150.1 GCA_014379065.1 Saprospiraceae bacterium | reverse complement strand
CTTTTCTTTTACGGATGGCGATGGTGATTTGGGCTATCCCGAAACCGACCCTACCCCCAGCGTCTTTTTCCGCGATTCCCGCGACTCGTTTCCCAAGCCTCCGATTCAACTGCCCTATGTAGAACCACAGGGGGCCGGCAACGGTATTTCTGGAGAAATTACTGTAAAACTACCCACTATTTGTTGCATATTCACCACGCCAGAAGGCATCAAACTTGCCTGTGAAGACGTGCCAAGCACGATGAAATTCGACACGTTTTATTATTTTATAAAAATCCGTGATCGCGCCGGCCACGAAAGCAACGAAATCAAAACGGAAGCAATCATGCTGAAATGTCAGAAATAGGCGTTGGTTTGAAAAAACTAAAAATCGTCTTTCCGTAATTCCTGACGTCTGAAAGGTTGGGGTGGTTCACGAAATCATGATGTGGATTGTGCTCCATCACAAAAAGTCCGTCCGGCAGCAGCAGGTTTTTTTGCAAAATAATATCTGGCAAAGTATCAATCGTTGGCAGTGTATAGGGCGGCCCGGCGAAAATATAGTCCCATTGGCCCGTGGCGTTTTCTATAAAACGGAACACGTCCATTTGAAAAATCTTCAATTGGTCTTCAATGCCGAGTTTTTGGGCTGTTTGTCGCACAAAGCGCACCGCTTCGGGGAATTTGTCCACATACGTCACATCTTCGCAACCTCGAGAAATGAACTCGTAAGAATGGCTGCCCGTGCCGCCAAAAAGGTCAAGCACGCGTGAGTCTTCAAAATCCATGACATTGTTCAGGATATTGAAAAGAGCCTCTTTGGCTTGGTCCATTGTAGGGCGCGTCGGCCATTTATCGGCAGGCGGGTCAAAACGTCTGCCACGAAATTTTCCTCCAATTATTCTCATATCTGTAGTATCCCGGAACGCTGTTCCGGGTAATCTTTAGCGTGTTCAAACAGCGTTACGAGAAACATGTTTACACCATGGCAATGTCAAACCAATAATGCGCGGGCAGGGTTTTGGCTTCTGGAGGCAGCTGAAATCCCGGAGGCAATGGAGGAAAGCGCATGGGTCGAATATACCGAAGCAAGAGCCGAAAGGTTTCAGAGTCTTCGATCAGTGTCCCACTAAGCGTAAGCGGAATGTCCAGTGGGTTAAGGTCGAATTGCTTGAAGGCCAATAGGATATAATAGAGCAAGTCGTTGGGTTTGGCATAATCAAAGGCATTAAAAAACACCAAGTTTCGTCGCTCGAACACTGCAATTTGCACCTTTTGACCATACAAATTGGCGAATACCGCATATCCCTCTTCAGGTGCCAGGGCATGAAAGGCTCGCAGGAGTGGTGCGGCAAGGTGCCGGATATTTTCGCTTGAAAAATACTGTCCGCAAAGGCGCATCAAACTAGTTTCTGCCGCCCACACCAGATAGCAATCAAATGCTTCCAGTTTTTCAAAGCCATACGTGCGCTCCGCTCCGCCGCGCAACAGTAATTTGAAGTATTGTTCCAAATTTCCAGAATCGAAAAGTCGGCGGGGCACCAGCGTGGATTCCGGGCTGGAAAGCGCACAAGCCTTTGTGTCAAATTGAAGTTCCAAAAGTGGCTCCGAACCGAACACCGTGCGCAATTCTGACTCAAGGGCTTGAAAGCCCTGATCTGCGCCGGACAATTGCCACGATTTCAAAGCAAGGGTTTTGCTGCCGTTTATGATCGAAAGCGAAACCTTATGCAGGCCAACCACCATGCGCAATGCGCTGGAAGCCGCCATATTGGGGTTCAACAATTCAGATTGGTAATTAAAAACGGGCATCAAAAAAGAGGGCCGGGAATTTGAAACCGGGGGCAAAGATGCACAACCGTTTCAAATTCCCGGCCTTTTCTTGGTTGGAGACAATAGGTTTTTTGTCAGGATGTACAGGATTTGCAGGATTTAAGAGGGGAGTATTAATCCTGCAAATCCTGTTCATCCTGTCAAAAAACCTATTGTCTCAAAGAGATTCAGTTTTTCTCGGTCACTGCTATTGGTGTCGAAGCTGCCGGCGCTGCATTCCCGATGCGGCAAGAGCCATTGTAACGCGCACCTTCGTCCACCACCATCGTTTTGGCTGAGATATTGCCTTCGATCACAGCGGTGTCCATCAGGTGCAGGGCCTCCTTAACATGGATATCACCCTTTATTTTGCCTTTTATCGCTGCGTTTAGGGCTATGATATTGCCCTGAACGTAACTGCCGTCGCCCATCACGAAACGTTTGTCCACTTTTACCTCGCCGTGGATGGCGCCATCAAGTCGGACGTTTTCGCCACAGGCAAATTTTCCTTCAATCGTAGTGCCTTTGGCGATGACGGTAGTGGCCGCGCTATCTTTCTCGTTAAAGGCCGAAGCAGTTGAACTGTTTGATTTTGAATCTTTTGTATTTGAACCGAACATGATTGTTGTTGATTTTGATGATTTGATGCTTTCTCTTTATAACAGTTGGATTACAAAAACTGAAGGCAACTGCATATTACAAAGAATCGTGCCAAAGTTCTTCAATTTTGTTGTTTGACAGGGGAGTTTTTTTGACAGAATGAACAGGATTCGCAGGATTAATATCCCCCTCTTAAAATCCTGAAAATCCTGTTCATCCTGTCAAAAAAAAAACTTGTAAAAACACCTGCTACTTTTGCCGCCACATTATGACCACCATACTCGCCATCGAATCCTCTTGCGACGACACCTCGGCTGCTATCGTGCGCGACGGCCTGGTGCTCTCCAACTGCGTTGCCAACCAAGAAGCACACCGTCTATACGGGGGCGTGGTGCCGGAAGTCGCCTCTCGGGCACATCAAGCTAATATTATTCCCGTGGTTGACCTTGCCATCAAGAACGCAGGTGTGACAAAAACCGATATTGATGCAGTGGCTTTCACTAGGGGGCCTGGCTTGTTGGGTTCGCTGTTGGTAGGAACTTCATTTGCCAAAGCTTTCGCTTTGAGCCGCGACTTGCCGCTTATCGAGGTGAATCACATGCAGGCGCACGTGCTGGCCCATTTTGCGGAAGACCCCAAGCCAAAATTCCCGTTTTTGTGTCTTACGGTAAGCGGCGGCCATACTCAAATCGTACTGGTGCGCGATTTTCTCGACATGGAAATCCTCGGCCAAACGCTGGACGATGCGGCGGGCGAAGCATTTGACAAATCCGGCAAACTGCTCGGGCTTGGCTACCCTGCCGGGCCGCTTATTGACAAATATGCCCGGGAAGGTCAAGCCCGTTTTCCGTTCCCTGAACCGTCCGTACCTGGTTTAGGGTTTAGTTTTAGCGGCTTGAAAACCAGCATTTTGTATTTTTTGAAAAAAGAAACCGCTGCCAATCCGAACTTCATTCAAGAAAACTTGGCCGACCTCTGTGCCTCTATTCAAGAAATCATCGTCACCATCCTTCTGAAAAAACTGCGCAAGGCGGCGCGGCAGACTGGCATTCGAGAAATAGCCATCGCCGGGGGGGTGAGCGCAAACTCCGGCCTTCGCAAGGGGCTCGAAGAATGGGGCAAAAAGGAGGGTTGGAATACATACATCCCGGCTTTTCAATATTGCACGGATAATGCAGGGATGATTGGGGTGACGGGGTACTACAAGTTTCTGGCGGGGGAGTTTTGTGGGCAGGAGGTGGCGCCGTATGCGAGACAAGGTTGAATTTTTGCCACTAATTGCACTAATTTACACGAAATAAGAATCTCGTTTGGCTTGAATTCGTGTAAATTAGTGCAATTAGTGGCAACTTTTACAATAAACAACATGAACAAAATTTTTGACATTCTAGGCTATTTAATCCCCGGCATTGCACTTTTTTTAGCGTTGTCCGGCTGCGAACAACAACCCTACCGCATGGGCGAGCGCCTCTACAAAACCCATTGCGCCAACTGCCACATGGACGGCGGCGAAGGCTTGGGAGAACTTATTCCGCCCTTAAAAGGCTCTGATTATCTGGCCAGCCACCGCGATCAACTTGCTTGCATGGTTCGTTATGGCTTGAAAGACACCATCGTAGTAAACGGGAAAACCTACGCGGAGCAAATGGTCGCCAACGACAAACTCAACGACATTCAGATCGCGAACGTGGTGAATTATGTGCTGCAGAACTGGGGGAATGATGTGAAGCCAGTGACTTTTGAAGAGGTGGAGGCGGGGTTGGGGAAGTGTGGGAAGTAGATTTAGACTTGCGTAATATCAAATTGGCAAATCATTTGGAAAGCATGGCGAGTAGATCATCAACTGGTTCTTGGACATTTATTTCCCTAACAAGGCGCATAAAAGTGTCTCTGTCTTGCCGTTTGAAGTTTTTTCTGCGTTTTACGGCTTCTGCATCAAATTTTTTGGGCATCGTTTTACGATAACCGTTCAACCGTTCCTGGCGTTCTCGGATTTGGTGCAGTACATTTTCTAACTGGACAATGTCCCGCTCATCCTGAATTTGCGAGATTTCTTGGATTGCCTCAAGTTTACGTTCAGTCAAATCGAGCATGGTATTGTTGCTTTTTATGAAAATTGACTTTGCAAAGATAGGGTTGCCAATGATATAGCAAAACAAATCCCCTACCCTACGCGCTTCAACATTTGCAATATGGCATCCCGAATGTGGTTTTCTCAATGTTATTCACCTCATTGGACAGTTTGCCTAACGCCTGAATATTTAAGTATTTCTGGAATTTGTACTTCGTCTATTGATTCCTACTAATCCATATTTTGATTACCTCCTCGTAAAAGTTTTTTACACATTCTTTAGTAGTTCCCTCCTAACATCGGGATGACACTCGGGTTGAGGCGGTTGTAGCGTTTTTCTTGGCCGTTATAGGTGTCGGCCTTTGAATAGACGCTGGCAAATCTGCCACAAATTGCCCAACAACGACCAAACCCACACAATAACACCCCATCCATTGGGCATTCGCAAATGTCTCGCTACTTTTGGGCGAATATACAGACACACAAAAATGAAGCAAGCCCTCACGCTCCTGGCCACCGTTCTGGCGGCCTTTTCGCTCCGCGCCCAAGCCCCTAGTAACGATGCTTTCGATTGCAGCACCATGGTCAACCTCGGCGAAGTGCCGGCTTGCCAGCCTACGGTGTACACCAATAAAAACGCCACGCCCAGCATCATCGCCACGGTGGACACGGTATCGTGCTTCCAAAGCGCTACGGCACAGCGGGATGTGTGGTTCCGATTCCAATGCCCCATTTCGCTGTTGGATGTGCGCGTGACCATCACGGGCATAGGCGCGATGCCAATCATAAACCCGGAGTTTGCCATTTATCGCGGCGACTGCTTTTTTGATGGTCTGGCGGAATTGGATTGTACCAGTGCGGGGCAAGGCCAGATCAGTACCATGCTCGATCTTTTTGGGCTCACGCCAGGGCTTGACTACTACATCCGGGTGTCCGATTGGTCGGCAACAGCGACGCCAAACTGGGGCACTTTCACGGTTTGCGTAGACAGCATCCCGCCGATTGTGAACATCACGCAGGGGAGCTCTTCGCTTTGCGTCGGAACGCTCTACGATTCGGGTGGGGAGTTTGGCGACTACGGGCCGAACGAGGACCACACGTTTGTAATTTGCCCTGATCAACCATCTGAGTGTATTTCATTTACACTAGAGTACTACAACCTCGAACCAACTATTGATCCCTTCGGTAGCGGACAGGGCGATCAATTGTCTTTTTACGATGGCGACGACACCAGTTCGCCCTTGCTTGCTTCCTTGGACGGATCGGGCGGTAGTCAGCAAAATATAGCCGGCGGCGGAGGCGTGTGTTTCAAAGTGCAGGCCAAGAGTGGCTGTATCACCGTGGTGTTTGAATCCGATGGGTCAGTGCAGGAAGAAGGCTGGAAAGGCACCTGGCAATGCAGTAGCGACCCGTGCGAACCCGTTCAATTGCTAACGATTGACACGACAGATATTACCGCAGACACCATCGTAGCCGCCATTTCAACCGGAGGGGCCACGGTAACCGTGACGGATATCCGATGCGACTCGGTACAATATGGCATCTTCAAATATGCTACTGAAAGCAACGACCTGAACATGGAAAAAGGCCTGCTGCTAACTACAGGCAGTGCCACCAATGCAAAAGGTCCGAATAACTCGACCTTTCTTGGCTCGACCTTGTTCCCTTTCAACGACCCCGGCGACCCAGACTTAAATTATTTATCCAATCTGTTGGGAAGCGGGAGTGATTCGCATGATGCCTGCATCGTGGAATTGGATGTGTTTGCCGAAACAAACGAGGTGGTTTTTGAGTACGTTTTTGGTTCGGAAGAGTACCCGGAGTTCATTTTTAACGATGGTGGTTTCAATGACATTTTTGCCTTTCTGGTGTCGGGGCCCGGGATCGCGGGCGACCCAAATTTGACAAACGGCGCATT
>JACMMM010000149.1 GCA_014379065.1 Saprospiraceae bacterium | reverse complement strand
GCGTGGCAATGCTTTCAAGCATATTAAACAGCGAGCGAGCGATTAAAGTAAATATTGCCATTGTGAGAGCCTTCATCTTCCTCCGTCAGTACGCCCTCACTTTCGCAGAATTAACCGAAAAAGTGGCCGAACTGGAACGCACCCAACAAACAGACATGGCTGATGTAAACGAGGTACTCCGCTGGCTTGGCGAAGAAAACCAATCCCGTGCCGCCGAAATTGCTGCCCTCGAGCCCAGTTCCACAAGTTGGGAAAAACGTCGCACTATCGGATTCAAAACGGAGGATTGAAATCAATGGCATTGGGCAGTTCACGGAAATCTTGAAAATTTGATAAATCACGACAAATTATTCCAGACAGATTGAAACTATCTGTCATAAAGTCGGCGTTTAACAAGCACGACTCAAATTTTCAAAACCAAAATTTTCAACCCAACAATGTGCCATAACCTAATGACTGCCGTGCTGATTGTCAGCACCTCGCTCTCCGTTTCCGCTCAAAGAACCGCCGATTGGTCGGTAGAATTGGCGGGCAATGCCCAAAAAATCGTTATCCAAGATTTTACCGGGATCCCCATCATCCAAACGGAAAGCTCCTTTATAGGGGTTGACCCCGAAACCCGCAAAGTGGCCTGGACTGCCAAACGCGCTTCCAGCAAATTGGTGGCCGCCATGGAAGAAGGCACCGATTTTTACAGCGTAAACATGACTCCCTATGTGCTGGTGCGCGAAAACCTGATTGACAGCCGCAACGGCCAAGTGCTGATGGACAAAGATCGAGACGGCTACAAAGAGGTGGGGGGGTATGAGGTGATACCCGAACTCAATAGTGTAATAGTGCTTACTATAGCCAAGGGAATGGTGCGGATCTACCTCGTCAGCATCGCCGACAACAAAGTGCTTTGGAACACTGACTTGATGAAAAACAGCATAATCGAGTCGGTAGACATGACCCCACAAGGCCAAGCTGCTGCCGAAGCCAATGACGACGGCGACATCGAAATCCCGGTGGGCACTTCGCTTGTTTCGCCTGATGGCTATTTGTTCTATCGTCATAAAAGAAACTTTTTCTGCCTCAAAAGCACTACCGGAAAAGTTCTTTGGACTGAAAAAACCGCTGCTGCCGAATTGCTCCTCAGCCCAGATGGAAAAACCCTCCTCGTAGCAGAGGCAGAAGCAGGCCCAGCTATCGAGGGTGCCGTATCAAGACCCAAAGGCAAGAAAGTATCAGCTTATAATATCGCCACTGGGAAACCCGCTTGGAAAGAAGAAGTCAAGGCCGGTGCTGCCATTCGTTGGCTCGACGCGCACCCAAAATTTCTCGCCATCGTGCATCGCAAAGGCTGCAACCTTTACCAATACAGCACGGGCGAACCACTATGGAAAAATGATTTTGAAGGCCGTCGCATAGTTGAAGTGCTGCCTAACGAAGAGGGCTATCTGATTACCTACGAATCGGGTTACAAAGCCATGCAGGTTGGGAAAGACGGCGTGTCCCGCTGGAAAAAACCCCAGCTCATCGAGACCGAAGAAGGCGAAGAAAATGGGGACGACACGCCCGACGAAAGCGGTATTGACCGTTTCCATTTTGCCAAGGGCGATGTACTGGTAGCTGCTGACCGTATTCGTTTTGTTCCAGCAAAAGGCTCTGGCCTGAAACGTTGGAAAATGAAACTAAGCCCCAGCGACCGCATTTCTTATGATCCTGTGCGTCACAATCTCCTTGTGCTCACCCTCGAAAAACTCCTGCTCCTCAACCCCGACAAAAACCCAAAAGTCGCACTGGATTTGAAAGTTAACCTGAAAGATCCTTATGCTTTTGACCTGTTTGAAGTGCGGGAAAAAGTATATTTCATGTCCAGCGAAAAGGAGTACGTCATTTTAGACCCAGAGAGCGCTGTGGCAACACACAAATTTTATCCCAAAGCCTTTGACCCTACGGGCCTGCTGTTCCGAGCCGCCTTTGCTGGCTTGGCCAGTGCTGGCCTGACAGTACGTGAAGACTATAGCGGTACAAGGGCAGTTCGCTGGGGCAAGCCAGGTTATTGCAATTTGGAAGCCAATAATTCAAAATCTGAAAAAGCTTCCGCAGACGCGATTGGGACTGTGTTCTCGCTCATGCCACCTTCCCGCTTCAATGCTTTCAAATCAGGTCGCGATTTTGCCTACTACTTAACCGACCAAGAAGTGAGCGGCAAAGGCAAAAACGTCCTTATCAAAGTCAGCAAAGACCTAGGAGGAGAGGCCGACAAACTTGTGTTTGACAGCGCCCGCCCGCTTTATCAAGTAGACGAGATTCAGAAAAAGGTATTCTATGTGAATAAGAATACGCTCAAAGTGTTTCAGATGTGATGGTTGACCCGAGGTTGTTGAGGGTTGATAAAAGTTTATGAGGGTTGATAATTTGTTCGGAAAAAGGCCTTAAATCACCTTTTTTGGATACAAAAATCAACCCTTATAAACCCTTATCAACTTTTATCAACCCTTATCAACCTCGGGCTTCCTACCTTCGCGCCATGTTGAAAATAGGTACACGTGGCAGCAAACTTGCCCTTTGGCAAGCAGAATTCACCCAAGCAGAACTCGCGCGTGTTGGCGTGGAAAGCGAATTGGTCATCATCAAAACCCAAGGCGATTTGGTGCAGCACTTGGGTTTTGACAAATTGGAAGGCAAAGGTTTTTTTACCAAAGAAATCGAAGAGGCGCTCTTGCGCGGCGAAGTGGACCTCGCCGTACATTCCATGAAAGACCTGCCCACGAGCCAACCCGATGGATTGGCCATTTCGGCTGTTTCATATCGCCACAACCCCTCCGATTTGCTCATTATCCGAAAGGAGTCTTATGTAGAAAAAGCACTTTTGAAATTGGCGCCCAACGCCACCGTGGGCACCTCCGCCAATCGGCGCAAAGCACAGTTGCTGGCTTTCCGCCCCGATGCAAAATTGAAAGACATCCGTGGCAATGTGCCCACCCGGTTGGAAAAACTTCGTACAGGTGATTTTGATGCCATCTTTTTAGCAACGGCAGGCGTAGAGCGTTTGGGTTTGGACATGTCGGACTTTGAAGTTTTTGAATTGCCCGCGCGCGAGTTCGTGCCTGCCCCTGCGCAAGGTGTGCTCGCTTGGCAAACCAACCGCGACGATACTGCTACCCGCCTTATTTTAAAGAAGTTACACCATCCCGAAGTCTCCGCCTGCACCAACGTGGAACGCAAGGTGCTCCAACTTATGGAAGGAGGCTGTCAACTGCCCCTGGGCGCTTATTGCGAACGGGATGCTTCAGGGAATTTTCACGCTTTTGTGGCTTGTGAAATCGAGGGCGAATTGCGCCGCACCCGACTTTCCTCCAGTACGAGTTTTGGGATGGCGGAGAAATTGGTGGCGCAGCTGAAAGACAAATAAAAAAGGGAGGTCTTTCTTGGCCTTGGGTTTCAAAAACAGTGGGGGTGGGACTCGGAGTAGCAACCCCACGATTTTCCCAACCAAAACCGCAATTAGTTCCAAATATATGTTGCAAATTAGCCCCCAAATTCT
>JACMMM010000148.1 GCA_014379065.1 Saprospiraceae bacterium | reverse complement strand
CATTTCAGACAGCCTGCAAATGGAGATTAAAGAAAAGACCTTGCTCACGTCTAAATCGCCTACACAACTTGATAATGCGCTCCAAGGCTACGTCGCCACCGTGAGCAAACTCGGCTGGATCAACTGCGACCGTTTCTATAACGACCCTGCCCTGAAGATGGAAGTGCTGGTAAATGAAGCAGAAGACGCAACGCTCTACGCCGTATGCAAAGACATCAAGGCGATGCTGCCCTTCCATCGGAATTCGAAAGGGATGTATGTTGCCAACGGTTTGCCAAAAGGCCAAAAAATCACCGTCGTTGCCATCAAAATCAAAGACGGAATGCCGCAATTTGCACAACGCGACATGAACGTGGGCGACGCAGCCTTGCCTAGCCTTGCTTACCGCAGCCTTCCACTGCGCGATTTGAAAGAAGAACTGAAAAAGTTGAATATTTGAGGTAAGTGCCGAGACCGAGTTTCAATTATCAATTATTCGGTCTCGGCACTTAATTTCAATTGCTCCATATTTTGGCAAGAAACAATTTCTAAAACCATGCCTGTCGGCAGGTAAACAGGAGAACTGCAAAACCACTTAAATTTACCCTTGGTAATCAAAGGTTTGAGCGAATGTATTTCATATTAGTTATACATTTTGCGGTTTTCCTGTTGTACATTTTGCGTTTATTTATTTTCGCAAACCAGCAAACTTGCCAACTATGCTACGAACACTATTGCTCCTCGCCCTCCCTTTCTCGCTGGCGGCTCAAGGCCCTGGCAAAAGCGATCTCCTGCTGCTTTCGCTTACCAAAAAAGCTGATAGCACTTGGCGTGCCGATGCGCCGAGGTTCCTCTCGGCTTTCAATCGGGGCGGCTACAACAACCAGCCCAGTTTCTTCGGCAACAACGAGTTGTGGATTACGGCGCAATTTCCAAAAGATACCACGCAAACGGATATCATTGCCCTAGACCTGCTTTTGAAAACCCAAACGCGCGTGACCGCCACCTCCACCACGGCGGAATATTCGCCCACCCCCATGCCTGGTGGCAAACGCTTTTCGTCTGTGCGTGTGGAGGAAGACGGCAACCAGCGACTGTGGTCTTTTCCGCTCGACCGCTCGGACAACGGAAGGCTGGAATTCCCCAAAATCTACAATGTGGGCTACCATTGCTGGCTGCGCGATACCCTTGTGGCATTTTTTATCGTCGGGGAAAACGACCAGCCCCACACGCTTCAAATCGGGGGTATCAAGGGCCAAAAACTACAGCGCATAGCCTCCAACATTGGGCACTGTCTATTAAAAAGGCCCGACGGCAAACTGCTTTTTGTGCAAAAAGCGACCGAGCAAACTTGGTTTTTAAAAACTTGGGATCCCAAAACCAACGCGCAGGAAATCCTCCTGAAAATGCCCATCGGCAGCGAGGATTTTACCCTTTTACCTGATGGAACTTTATTAAGCGGGAACAACGCAAAACTTTTCCAGTACAAAGCTCCCCGCGATGCCGACTGGAAAGAAGTGGGTGACTTGAGCAAATATGGCGTGAAAAAAATCACCCGCTTGGCTGCCAGCAAAGATGGAAAATTGGTGGTGGTGGTGCAGTGAACTTGCTCAGTGCCTCAAAAATGCCTTTGCCCGCGTTTGTGCGTTTTCGCGCACATTCAGATAATACAGGTTCAAGTCGCCGATGTGGTAGTTTTTCCGCTGGAACAAAATGCTGCCCTTGAACTTGGGCTTTCTGGCCAAGAGGAAGCCCTTGTACACCTCGGCATCTGCCACATTGGGGTAAATTTTCTCGAATGGCCTGATTACGCCGCCCTTGTTCAATGATTTGGGTGCGTATGCATTTTCGGTAATTGACCAATTGAGCGGGTTGGTGCAAACCACGTCGGGTTGGGAAGCATGACGCAGGCCGAAATCTCGTTCCCAAGTGCGCCAGGAGCAAAAGCAGTGGGTCTGTTCGGGGCTTTGACAAGGCTTCAAGGTTTTGTAAAAATTGGCGTTTACGGGCCAGCCCACGATATAAGCCGCCACGAGCTGCGATTGTAAAGGCGTTCCTTCAATCATATCCCGGATCAAATACATGGCGTGGCTGGCCCCCTGACTGTGTCCAGCGATGATGAACGGGCGGCCATTGTTCCAATGTTTCAGGTAATATGCAAAGGCGGCCTTCGTGTCGGCGTAAGCAAGATCAAGGGCTTGCCGTGCCGACGCCGAGTCTTTTTTGGTAAAAAAAACGTGCAAATGCGCTTGACGATAGCGCGGCGCGAACACCCGGCCAGCTCCATTGAAAAGGGAGGCTTGATATTTAATGGTACTCTTATCGGTTTTAAGATTTGTTTTTGTATCTAAAACACTGGCGTTCCAGTCGCGTTGGTAACTGCTGCGTCGGAGACCGCCCGTGTAAGTGGTTGGGTACAAAAAAATAACATCTATCGGGGCATCTTTTTGAAGGTCTGGGAAGTCAGGGGAGGGTGTCAGGTCAGCGAGGTCGGTCTTATCAGGATGAGCAGCCCAACTTTCGAGATTCGAATAGTCGGGTGAAGGCGGCACTTTTGCGACATCAAAGGCCTTTTTAGGGTGTACGGCACAAGAAGATAGGCTGACAATTACAGACAGGAGGAGTAGACAGGTTTTGTTGTTCATCTAAAAAGATAGTTTGAAGGCCGAAACTTACGGGAGAATCTCCGGTTTAGATTCAGTCACAGCGCAAAACCCCATTTACCCGTACGTTTGCAGCCCTAATATCCAATATCCCAATATCCCAATATCCCAATATCCATAAACCACCTTCATGCAAATCCTCTTTGAAGATCACGATCTCTTGATAATCAACAAACCCTCCGGGCTTTCGTCTGAGAGTGGAACAGCCCGCCACCCCTCTGCCGAACGTGAAGCATTGGAATTGCTCCGACAAAAAGTGCTGGGCAACGTGGAGGGCATGAGCATGAAAATCAGCCCTTACCTCCGCGCCGTACACCGCCTCGACCGGGCTTCGAGCGGGGTGCTGATACTTGCCAAATCAAAGGCTATGCTCACCGCGCTGATGAACCAATTTGAGCACCGTGAAGTCGAAAAAACGTATCAAGCATTGGTTGAAAAAGTCCCGCCCGCCGAATCGGGCCTCCTTTCCCATTGGCTAAAAAGGGACGAAACAGGCAAACGTGCGCTCGTGTTTGACCGTGCCGCACCCGATAGCCAGCCCTGCGAATCGGAGTATAAATTGGTGGAAATGAAAGGCGAGCAGGCACTTCTGGAAATCCGCCCGCGCACGGGGAGGTTTCATCAAATCAGGGCGCAACTCGCGCATATCGGCAGCCCCATTGTAGGCGATGTGCTGTATGGCGGACAATTTTGGCGCGAACACGAAATCAAACTCCACGCCCAGCGTTTGGCGTTCAAGCACCCTCGCACCGATGCGCCGATGGTGATGGAGGCGCCTTGGGAATAAATAATTTAACATGCGATACCTCCTATTCTTCTTTCTTCCCAGCGTTTTGTACTCCCAAACAGAAAACCAGGTCCTTGATCCCGATCTGTGTTCCGTGCAACTTTACTTGTCAGGCGCGCCGCTCTCGCAGCCCATCGTGAACTTGCAAACAAGCCCCAACGTACTGGTGCTCGAATTCGATCATATAGGCGATCAACTCAAGGATTACAAGTACACGCTTACCCACTGCAACAGCGATTGGCAGCCTTCAGAACTGGATGACAACGAATACATTGACGGCTTTACGGAAGACCGCATTACTTCGGTGGAGAACTCCACCAACACCCTTACCCAATACACCCATTACGCACTCGGCTTGCCCAACCGAAACATGCGCTGGGTTCGTTCGGGCAATTATTTGCTCAAGGTTTTTGATACGGACGATGAAGACGAGCTGGTATTGGTGCGGCGGTTCATGGTAGTAGAACCGCTCTGGCGCATCGAGGCAGAATTGGTGCGCACGGCTCAAGTGGACAAGTTGGATACCCACCATGAATTAGATTTTACGGTTGTGCCCAAATCCGTCCGAATTTCAATGCCTCAAAATGACGTGAAAGCTTTTGTGCTGCAAAACGGTCGTTGGGACAATGCACTCGGTCCGCTAAAGCCCTTCATCACACGGGGCGACAATCTTGTGTTCGACTATCAGGATCAGATCATTTTCCCGGCTGGAAAGGAGTTTCGATACTTTGATATCCGCTCTTTCGATTTTCGAGGTGAGTTTGTAAAAGGTATCGTAGACAAACCCACTTACTTTGAAGTGACGCTCCGACCGGATGATTCGCGTTATGACCGCCCGGTTATTTTTCGTCCCGATGCTGATGGGCGCTTTGTCATTGACAATCAAAATGCCAACCAGACTTTGCTCCAGTGCGATTACGCCACGGTGCTTTTTTCGATCAAGCAAAACCTTCCGCTCGACGATTCGGACGTGTATGTGTTTGGCGAACTTAGCGACTGGCAGCTCAAACCCGAATTCAAGATGCAGTACGACCAGACCGCTCAGGTCTACTGGTGCGACACCTGGCTTAAGCAAGGCCACTACGATTATCAATATGTGGTGGTGGACCGCAAAACGGGCAAGCCTGACCTGGATGGGTTTGAAGGGAACTGGTACGCGACAGGCAATCAATACACGATTCTTGTATATTTCCGGCCTTTTGGGGCGCGTTACGACCGGCTCATGGGAGCTGTGACGCTGAATAGCAGTAAGAAGTAGCAGTAGGCAGTAGCAGTAGGCAGTAGGCAGTTTCACCCGCCATGGCCGTGGCAAAGGAGGGGGCTGTAGGCAGGTGGCCAAAGCAGTCACTTTGGAAGAAATTTTTCGGGATGCATAATCATGCTTCCAAGCATTTTGCCTACCTCTTCGTATACTGCAAGTGCCAGCTCCTTCGCCAAGGCTATGGCGAGTGCTACTGCCTACTGCTACTGCTACTGCTACTGTGCCCGTTTTGCCTTCTCCCAAATAACGGTCTGTTTGCCTCGAAGCAGCCGCACAAATCCCGCGTACATCGCCCAGTTCATCAGGCAAAAATAGTAGGGCACAAAAAGGGCTTTTACCTTCAATTTCCGTTGTTCCAGAAACCAACCTGCCAGTGCGGCCAGGTAAAAAATGATTTGCGCCAATAGTAAAATTTGATACAAAAGACTTCCATGAAGCGCGAGCAAAACGTTGATTGCCAACAAAATGGGCAACAACATCGGCGCCAGCGTCCAGCGCAGCACCCGGTGCGAAATATATTGGAAGCTCAACACGCCATAGCGGAGTGGATTCAGCAGCGGGGCAAGTCGCCACACGGCTTGCAAACCTCCGGCGGCGATGCGAACCTTGCGTTTCATCTCTTCGGCTACAGAGGCGGAGGAGGCTTCGGCAGCCCAGGCGCCCGGCTCGTATTGTACCCGCCAGCCGCGCTGTGCAATGCGCATGGTAAGGTAAAAATCCTCCACCAAGGTATCGGACGGCACGGGTTCGTAGCATTCGGTGCGGAAGGCAAAAAGCTCGCCGGCCGCGCCGACAACTGACCAAAGTTCAGCGTCCCATTTTTTTAAAAGGCTCTCGTATTTCCAGTAAATGCCTTCCCCTGCGCTGCTCGCGTCGTCTTTTTCGGCCATTGAAATCCGTTTTTCCCCGGCTACCGCCCCCACCTTCGGGTCGGCGAAATGGCGCACAAGTCGAAGGATGGCTTCAGGGTTCACGAGGGTATTGGCATCTGTGCTAACTACGATGGGGCTTTCTATTTGCTGCATGGCGCGCTGAAAAGCAGCGATTTTGCCACGCCGTTCGGGCTGGTGAAGCAATTGCCAGCGCAGCCCGGCAGGGTAGGGGTAAGATTGCACTAATTCAGCAGTTTGGTCGTCTGAGCCATCCGTGACGAAACAAAACTGGATAAGGGGACGCGGATAATCGAGGGCGAGAGAATTGTCAATTTTCTTGCGAATCCAGTCTTCCTCGTTGAAAGCGCACACCACGAAGGTGACTTCGGGGAGGTAATCCGTTTCGGAGGGGGCAAGGGGGGGCGACAAACGCTTGATGCGTACGAATGCCCACAATACAAACCCATAGCCGAGGTAAGCATAAAAAACAAGGGCAAGACCCGACCAAAAAACGATTTCGAGCACGCGTAGAGGATTTGAAACGCCAAAGGTAAAGCGAGGGGGAGTCGGATAAGCGCTTTGTAGTAAAATTGGGCTATTTGGATGGAGTGATTTTTCCCTTTAATATGATTTAACCAAAACGATAAATACGGGTAAATTAGGCTCAAAAAATTGATAAACACCCGTTTATTTATTTTAATAATTAGTATTT
>JACMMM010000147.1 GCA_014379065.1 Saprospiraceae bacterium | reverse complement strand
GCGTACGACGTGCTTTACTGAACGTGGGCAGCTTGCGAGTGAGCATTTTTTCATAGCCTTCAGCTTCGGCCTCCACCTCCGTGACGTATTGGCGTTCAGCGATGGGTTTTGCATACTCCTTGGCGAGACGGCGCTGGCAGCCCTGCCAGCGCTCATAATTCTCACGGGTAATGTTGTCCGCTCCAAGTATGGCGCGGGCAAGTCTGCGGGTGCTTTCTAGCAAGAATCCGTTGAAGTAGAGCGCATTGTCGTAACCTGCCCGGTTGAGTTCTGGGCTTGGATAGGTTTGATTGAAGGACTGGAATTGGGCCAATGGTTCATCAAAAGTGCGTAGATAGGCAAGCATTTGGCGTTCGGAAGAGTAGGTGGCGGATTTTTCGATGAGGCGGCGGTTGAGTGCGTTCATTTCGAGAAAAAGCGCTGCGGATTCGGGGATGCGGTTTGTTGCTTGGTACAAAAGGGCAAGGCCGTTTAAAGACCCAGCATAATTTGGGCTTTCCTTGTCCAAGTTTTTTGCCTGGATTTCTATCGTTTCGAAAAACAACGGCTCGGCTTTGGAGTAATCGCCTTTGTCCTTGTACAAAACAGCAAGACCGAGCAAAGACCCAGCATAAGATTGGCTTTCTTTGCCCAAGGTTTTTGCCCAGATTTCTTTCGATTCCAAATACAGTGGCTCCGCTTTGGCGTAATCACCTTTGTCCCGGTACAGATTGGCAAGGTCCCACAAAGATACGGCATAGTCATCGTGCTCTTTGCCCAAGGCTTTTGCCCGGATTTCTTTCGCTTCCAAATAGAGCAGCTCCGCTTTGATGTAATCACCTTTCTCTTGGTACAGAATGGCAAGGTTGTTCAAAGACATGGCATAATGCCGGTGCTCCTTGCCCAAGGTTTTTGCCCAGATTTCTTTCGATTCCAAGTAGAGCGGCTCTGCTTTGGAGTAATCGCCTTTGTCCCGGTATAGAGTGGCTAGGTTGTTCAAAGAGTTGGCATAATCCGAATGCTCCTTGCCCAAGGTTTTTGCCCAGATTTCTTTCGATTCCAAGTAGAGCGGCTCTGCTTTCGCGTAATCGCCTTTGCCCCGGTACAGACTGGCTAGGTTGTTCAAAGATGCGGCATAGTCAAGGTGCTCCTTGCCCAAGACTTTTGCCCGGATTTCTTTCGCTTCCAAATACAGCGGCTCCGCTTTGGCGTAATCGCTTTTAATATCGTACAGAATGGCAAGGTTGCTCAGAGAATTGGCATAATCCGGGTGTTCTTTGCCTACGGCTCCTGCCTTTATTTGTAACGCTTCCCAATACAACGGTTCTGCTTTTGAGTAATCGCCTTTGTAAGAGTACAGAGTGGCAAGGTTGTTCAAAGAGCCGGCATAATCCAGATGCTCCTTGCCCAAGGTTTTTGCTTTGATTTCTTTCGCTTCCAAATACAGCGGCTCCGCTTTGGCATAATCGCCTTTGTCCCGATACAGATTGGCAAGGTTGTTTAAAGACGCGGCATAATCCCGGTGTTCCCTGCCCAGCACTTTTGCCCTCACATCAATCGCTTTTAGGTACAGCTCTTCTGCTTTGTCGCTTTGTCCAAGGTTTGCATAGATGCTCGCCAGCCGGTGAAGGGAGCCAGCGTGCTTGGCGTTGTTCTCTCCCCATTTTTGCTTCGACATATCCGCCGCTTGCTGCGCGAGGGGCAAGGCTTCTTGGAGTTTCCCGGCGCGCCAGAGTCCCGTTGCTGTTGTCAGCAAACTATCCACCGCTCTGGCTGTCAGCAGCGAGTCCACATTTTGGGAAAACCCGCGCCCGGCAAGCAGCAAAAAGGCGAGCAAAAAGAGGGTGCGTTTCATGTCTTCAAAATTGTAAAAGTGAGGAAAGACGGCTTTTGAGGGATGCGGCGCGGATGCGGCGGAATCGGCCCAAGGGGTTCGCCTAAATTTTCAAAAAGTTTCTCCCCGCATATAACGATTCCCGCCTTTGCCAAATTCATCTTCAAAGGCGATCAAAACCGGGCTGCAGCCGGGGATAGTTGCTGAAATCAAAAACAAGGTTCACTCAAATTTTTAAAAAAACCACTATATGAAAAAGAATCAAATTTTCGCAACCGCACTCCTCCTGATCACTGCGCTGTTCTGCAACAGCCACCTCTCCGCACAAACGTGGAGCGAAAGTACCGATGGGATTTGGACAACCGACCTCAACAAAAACGTCTTCATCGGCACCCCCCCGCCCGTCCCAAAATTCCAGTTCGCCAAACTCCTGGTGATGACCGCGACCGACAAATGCGGTATTATGCATTCCGATGGTGTCATTTCACTCGCTACCGCTGTCGGCGGCACTGGCGTTAATGCAGGAGGCTACATAGGTACTGCGAGCAATCACCCGCTGCATTTCAGAACAAACAGCTGGTTTCCACAGATGACGATCAGCACTGCTGGCAACGTGGGCATCGGCACCACCAGCCCAACCGTGCCCCTCCAATTTGGCAACGTTTTGGGAAACAAAATCAACCTGTATGGCGACAGTGGCTTTGGCTACGGTTTCGGCATCAACGGCAACAACCTGTCTGCTTACATTCCCGACTTTGACAACCACCGTTTCTCGATACGGACCAACAGCTACGACGGCGCGGAAAAATTCGTGGTCACCAACAAAGGCAATGTCGGCATCGGTACAGATAGCCCCAATGCCAAACTCGAAATTGCTCAAGGAAATCTCCATGTTGACTCTGGTTATGGGATCGAGTTCGGCGACCAAAACTCATTCAGTCCTCCGCATAGTAAAATCTGGGAAAACAGTGCTACTGGACATTTAATCATTCGCCCTGGAGGTTTCGGCGGCTTTCCTGAAGGTCCAGTCCCTGGGTATTTAGAGTTGCAAGGAAAAGTCTTTGTCAATACACCTTATTCAGATGTTTCTTCTTTGCGCTTTGGTGACCCTTCCTCTGTATCGGGCATTGGGAGCAAACGTACTCCAGGTGGTAACCAATATGGATTGGATTTATACACTCCCGGAGGCGGTATGCAAATAGCCAACAATGGCAAGGTGGGCATAGGCATTAGCGATCCCGCCAACATGCCCGGCAACTACAAACTCTACGTCGCTGACGGCATCCTCACCGAAAAGGTCAAAGTAGCCCTGAAGAACACGGGAGATTGGGCTGATTATGTCTTTGCAGACAACTACAAACTCCGCAGCTTGACGGAGGTGGAATCCTTCATCCGCGAAAACAAGCACTTGCCGGGCGTTCCTTCTGCTGAAGAGGTACAAAAAACCGGTATTGACGTGGCGACTATGGATGCCAAACTGCTCGAAAAGATCGAGGAACTGACACTCTACATGATTGAACTTAAAAAAGACAATGAACAGCTCCGCAAAGAAATGATGCTTATCCAAAAAGCAAACCGTTAGAAAATCACCGTGAAAGCCAAATGACAGCCCCAAAAAACTTTTTTTTCACAAAATAAAACTAATTCCATAATGAAAAACAGCATCCTTCTCAAAATAATATGGTCAGGCGTGTTGGCATTTGTATGTTCGTTCTCCGCCGTTGGCCAATCCGTCTCTATAGAAGAAGCCGCGCGAGTGGCCCTCAATTTTATAAGCAAAGTATCAGGTGGGCATGAAAAAGAACCGTTGAGGGAAGTATTCCAAATCATTCCCATTATTGATAAACAAGACACCTTGTATTTTGCTATAAACCTCGAGCCGGCTTCATTCGTGCTGGTTTCTGCCGACAAGTCTGCCAGGCCGATTATCGGCTACTCGAAAAATGGGTTTTACGATCCAAATGGCGGAAACCCTGCATTTCAAGCATTTATGGATCCTTTTCGTGAGGAGATGAAAGTTATCAAAAGCCGAAAATCATCTAAAAAGAACCAAAACTGGGCATACTGGCAGAAATACTTGAGTAATGATGCGGGCTCGGCTGCAGAAAGATCTGGAGGTGCATCTGTTGGGCCTTTGCTTACGACCAGATGGAATCAGACCATGTTTTACAATGACTTGTGCCCGGCTGATGCAAATATTCCACTTTACCCTAGCTCCAACTACAATGGCCGTGTACCAGCCGGTTGTGTCGCCATAGCGATGGCTCAGGTGTTGCGGTATTATAAATACCCCAATTTTGGCTCAGACACCTACACCTACGATGCTGGGGGGGGCTATGGGATGCAATCGGCTGATTTCACCAAAAATTATGACTGGAGCCAAATGCCCGACGCTTTGAACGCGCCCAATAATGAAGTTGCAAAACTCATAAAAGACTGCGGTGTATCAGTAAATATGGCTTATGGGCCTCAAGGCTCGACTGCTTTTAATACGGCTATCCCATACGCTTTAGATCACTTTTTTGGCTATGACAGTCCTAAACATGTGCCATTGATCAATGGAGAAGGTTTAATTATGGATGAACTAAATCATTTACGCCCGGTGATTTATGCTGGCTGTAATGGTTTTTTGGGGGGTGGGGGCTGCCATTGCTGGGTCTGTGACGGCTACTATATAGACGACCAAGGCTTACCTTTTTTCCACATGAATTGGGGCTGGGGCGGTGCTGAAGACGGCTTTTTCGCATTGAACAAATTGGATACGAAAGATAATGGCAATTATAATTTTTGGCATACGGCCACAACTCGTATCATCCCAAGAGCATGTTTTCAAGCCTATAGCCATACCCTTGGTTTTTTGCCGATCTTCAACATGGAAACAGTAAATGAAATCACCGCTTCTGCTACCATCAGCAATCCGTCTGCTTCACCAATTCTCTTTGATGCAGGCACCTATATCCAGTTAAATCCCGGAACAGTCATCAACGCTGGCACTGTTTTCAGCACGAAAATAGAAGGTTGTTTAACTGGAAATGGCAGTAATTTTTCGGGCAACGAAAATGAAGGCCGCGCACAACCAGAGAAACTTGTTGTGCCGGAAGGCAATGAAATCTACATTCGCCCCAACCCCTTCACCGCCAGCACCACCATTGCCTACACCCTGCCCGCTGCCCAAGAAGTGAACATCCAAATCTTCAACACCGTCGGCAATCTTGTGGCACAGCCCGTCCGGCAGCAAGCGCAGGAGGCCGGCCAGCACGAGTACACCTTCGATGCAGGCAATTTGACGACAGGCGTTTATTTCCTCGTGATGCAGACGGGTGGGCAAAAAACGACCAAGCGCCTTGTTTTGACCCAATAGATCCCAACTGAAAAGTCATAAAATCGGGGCCCAGACCGTAGTCGCTGGGGAAACAGATAAGGCTATACAATAATCATTCATGAGCCACTCCGTCTCAAAATTCCGGGATCGGGCGGCTCATGTTTTTTAAAAAATGCAACTTGCTCTAGATTATAGAAGCGAAATAACGATGCTGGATTTTGCATAAGCCAATTTTCTGGCACAACATTTGAATCTAAGCTCCCATCACCTCAATACTAAAATATCATCCAGCAATACCGCTTAGGATCTGGCCGCAAGGGTTTCGTGCTATGAGAAAAACACGCCTTCGCTTTCGGTCGCACACGAACTACAAATCATGACCGCTGCACAATTTCAGAACCAACCCCTATCCAACAAAACCGCCGAAGGAAGCGTCGAACTTTTTCAGAACTCGCCCAATCCCTTCATAGAAATGACCAACTTGTGGTTTCGCCTGCCAGCCGCCGCAATCATTTTTCTCCGAATATTTGACACCGCCGGCCACGAAGTGAGCGCCAAAACTGGCAGTTTCCAGATCGGCGAAAACCATATCGTGCTGCACCGTGCCGACCTTCGCGAGCCAGGTTTTTACACCTGCCGCCTCGAAACGCCGTTCGGCACCGCTTCCCGCAAGTTGATGATGTATTGATTGATTGATTCGATTTTTCGATTGGGGGATTGATTCGATTGTGGGATTGGTTCGATTGGGGGATTGATTCGATTGGGGCGCTCGATAAAAGAAACCCGTTGCGATTGATTGATTCGATTTTTCGATTGGGG
>JACMMM010000146.1 GCA_014379065.1 Saprospiraceae bacterium | reverse complement strand
GTTTTTCTGCAACGATAGTAACCAACTCTTTGGCACGGGTGCCTGTGACCCTCACAGAAATTTGCCTGCGATCGAGTGATTCTAGTATATCTGCTTTGGCGTTGAGGCGCTCAAGCACTGCTCCACCATTCCATACGGCTAATTGTCCCTTTGCGATGAGCCTGTGAATGCGTACAATAAGTCGGTAGAGCAAACCTTTTGGCATAAATCCATACTCATACTTTAGTTGTAGTGGGATGTCCTTGCCAAGATCGTATACCGGAATGTCGCCCGGCAACAGTTGCGGAGCAATATAGGTTTCCGTGTCTTGCACTTGGTAGCAGAGTTCAAATTGAAGCATTAATGCTAACAATTCGTCGCGGCGTTTACTATAAAAGCCCTCATCCCAGAGTCGGGCAAGGTCGGTTTTGTCAAACCGCCCGCGCTGCTTTCCCGAAATTTCAGGATCGTCCAGAATTTTATACACGGCATCGGTAACCCATTGGTTTTGCAAAAATATATCTCGACGTAGCAGTGCGTTTTCTTGAAAATGGAGGAAAATGCCCAAGTCGTGGAAATAGTGGCTCAGGTCAGACTGTTTCAGCTCATCTGTAATGCCATGGATAGCGCAGATATCTCGATAGCGTTGATCAGAAATATATGGATTCATTTGACGCTCCGTCTCGATGTCCTCGCGGACTTTCACCCAAGTCTTGGGCACTACGTCGCCGATATGAGGAAGTTTTTGCGCCCACCGTGTGATTTGTTTTTTCAAATCCAAAATTCCTGAGGTGTCTTTACTTCCAAGATTGATACAGAAAAGCTCTTTGACAAAAGGAAACTCGGCCTGAAAAGTGCCAAGGTTAAAACCGGTACGAGCGCGGTCTGCTTTTTGGTTGTGCAACACTAATAGTGGGCTATTGCCACCAAACAACTCAGCTGTTTGTAGCCAGTGATAGTAGAAAGTTCGGTACGCTTCGTTTTCATCCAAGGTTCGTGTGTCGTCAACAAGGACATATAATGAGCGGTGGGTGTAAAAAAAACTGTGGGCTGCTTGATATTTGCCTTGCCCGGCAAAGTCCCAGACATTGATGCGAAATTGTTTGCCATCAGGCAAGTCAAAATACAAGGGTCGAATATCGATACCGCGAGTACTGTCTTTTTCCTTAGGAAGTTCGGATAAATGGTCAAAGAGTTTATGGCAAAGAGTGGTTTTGCCAGCACCACCTTCCCCGATAAGCAGTAATTTCGCTTCGTATATTTGGTCAGTACCAACTTTTTCCCGTTCATCGAAATAGCGAAGTATAGCATTTTCTCCTCGTTCTACAACCTCGCGAGGAGGAATTGTGATTGGGCAATCTAGAACATGGATTAGTTTGTCCTTATTATCCCATTTCCTATGCCAAATTACTTGCCTCCCAGCTTTTATCAAAGAGAGAATTGGTGACAAATCCGAAACCAGTGTGTTGCAAATATCAAGTTGCTGCAAGTTTTTAAAACCACTCAAAGGTGACAAATCAAATATCCGCGTTCGTGAAAGATTTAGTCTTTCCAGCCTTTTTAATCCTCTTAAGGGAGCCAAATCATTAATGAGAGTTTCGGAAGCATTGAGTTGTCGTAGATTTTTCAATTCTTTTAAGGGAGACAAATCGTCAATTCTCGTGCTCGAGCAATTTAATACTTGCAAATTTGACAACTTAGAAATAGGTGAAAAATCCTTTATTAAATTTAATGATTCAATTGACAAACAATTTAACGATTTTAAACGGAGGAGAAAATCAGGAAAGATTGCAATAGTGTTTGGGGGATAGTTTTCTTTGTGGTAGTCGATTACCCCTGATGATCTGTCCCATTGGCTTTTATTTATAATTATTTGATTCCCGAAATAGAGCTTTTCAACCCAGTCAAGATTCAAAATATCAGTTGGAACTTCAGTCAATCCACAATTGCCAAGATCCAAAAAAGGTTTTTTAGTTTTTTTGTTTTCAGCAATGCGTTGTAAGGCAAGGTCAGACATAATATAAGGATAAAAGGGTGTATTTTGTGGAACAAGATATGGCACAAAGCATTTCGCGGCAACTATTGATGTGAAATTCAAAGTCAAAAATCCACTTTCTCACCCCACCCCCTTCCCCGGATTCAATATCCCCCCCGGATCAAAAACCCGCTTGATCTCCCGCATCAGCCTCAATTCCACCTCAGAAAACACAATATCCAAATAAGGCCGCTGTACCAGCCCAATCCCGTGTTCCCCGGACAAGGTCCCTCCCACACTTTTTACATACTGGAAAATCTCGCGAATACCCTTGGGCACTTCCTCCAGCCAGGCCGTTTCGGAAAGGTTTCCGCGCAGGATATTGACGTGTAGGTTGCCGTCCCCTGCATGTCCGTAGCAGACGGATTCAAAACCGTAGCGTGCGCCCACCTCCTTTACTTTTTGGAGCAAATGCGGGAGTTCTGCGCGAGGCACTACGGTGTCTTCTTCTTTGTAAATAGAATTGCGTTTTACGGCGTGTGCCACGTTGCGGCGTAGTTTCCAGAGGGCCGTTTTGGTGGCGTCGTCGTCGGCGAAAAAGATTTCCCCGCAGTCAAACCTTTCTAGGACGGTTGTAATGGTTTCACAATCTGCTATCAAGCTGTCCATGTGAAAACCATCCACCTCAATGAGCAGATGCGCCGCGTCTTCCTCTTGAATCGGTACAGGCGTTTCGCCCACATAGCGTACGGCCCAGTCAATGGCGTTGCGCTCCATAAATTCCAGTGCGCTGGGGGTCACGCCCGACTGAAATATGGCCGCCACCGCTTTACACGCACTTTCTGCCGAACGGAAAGGCACAAGCATTAGCAGATTTTGGGTAGGGTAGGGTTGGAGTTTTAGCACGATTTTGGTCACGATACCCAGCGTGCCCTCACTGCCCACGATGAGTTGGGTGAGATTGTAGCCTGTGGAATTTTTTAGCGTGTTTGCGCCCGTCCAGATAATTTCGCCACTGGGCAGCACCACTTCGAGGTTGAGTACATGATCCTTTACCACACCGTATTTCACGGCTTTGGGACCGCCAGCATTGGTGCTTATGTTGCCGCCGATAAAACTCCAGCCCCGGCTAGAAGGATCGGGCGGGTAGAACAATCCCATCTCTTTCAAGGTGTTTTGCAGGGTTTCGGTAATCACGCCCGGCTCAACAGTGACTTGAAAATTCCGCTCGTCAATCTTTAAAATCTGGTCGAAACGCTTCATGGAAATCACCAGCCCGCCGTGAGTGGGTAAAGCTCCGCCCGCAAGCCCAGAGCCGCCACCGCGGACGGTCACAGGGATTCGCTCACGCGAACAGACTTGCATGATCTCGCTGATTTGCCTGGTGTTGGCAGGCTCCAATACGGCTTGTGGGACGAACATCAAGTCTTCCGTTTCGTCGTGCCCGTGGTCTTGGAGGGCGCTTTCGTCCGTCAGAAGGTAGGCTTCGCTCACTATGTCGCGCAATTCCGTAAGTACGGCAGCGGAGATGGGCTGGAGGGCGTTACTTTTGCGCATATTTTTTCACTTACCACATTGGTTATTTTAAAACACTAAGGAACTAAGAAGCACTAAGGCTGAGAGGGGTATAAGAGGAGTTTTAGAGCGAATAGCCTTAGTGTCCCTTAGTTCCTTAGTGTTTTAAAAAAGAAAACCCATGTTTTGAAATTTAAAAGTCTAATGTTTCAGAAACTACTTCCATTGTTTTTTGCCGCGCTCTGTATTTTCACCAAGCGCACAACATATAGAGTATCCAAGTTTTACACGCAGTCAAAGACGTACTTGGTGAAAACACCAAGCGCGGCGGACCAGCGGTGGAAACCCGTCCTACGGTTTCAAATCCTAGGACGGATCGCGTTTTTCCTAAGTTTTTTCGCTTCGACGCTTTTTGCCCAGACCGCTCCAGAAGTAAAAAAGCCCGGCAGAGACGGCAAAAGTAAAGGAGTGCTGGCGCATTTCGCGCTGGGGGGCCATTTGCCTGCGGGCGATCTGGCGGATCGCTTTGGCGTAAACGGCTCACTGGGTGCAGGGACAGAATTTATCACCCCTAAAAACTGGGCCTTTGGCTTGGAAGGCGCTTTTCTTTTTGGCAGTAAAGTCAAGGAAGACCCGCTTTCCATCCTGCGTACTCCTGCTGGCGACATCATTGGGAACGACCGCAACATTGCGGTCACCCGCGTACAAGAGCGGGGGATGTACTTGGGCGCAACCATTGGCAAACTCCTGACTTTCAGCGACAAACGCGCTGGCCTTCGCCTCACTTTGGGCGGTGGCTGGGCGCAACACAGCATTCGGGTGCTTGATGATTCGCGCTCAGTGGCACAGATCAAAGGGGAATACAAAAAGGGATATGACCGACTCTGCGGAGGGCCTGCCTTGCAACAATTCGTGGGCTGGCAACACCTTGGCTACGGACGTGATGTAAGTTGGATGTTGGGTTTTGAGTTCAATCAAGCTTTCACCGAAACCCGTCGCGATTGGGATTTTTCCGAAATGCGCAAACTCGAAGGCAAACGGCTAGACCTGCGCTTTGGGGTTCGACTGGCTTGGACGCTGCCGTTTTATACCGGGAATGCGGAGGAGATTTACTATTGAAAATGTATAGTCATTCGTGTAGCAGCCACCCACAGTATTTACAATGGGTTGCGTCGTCGTCATGACCTTCTTTGGAGCAATGGCGGCAAACTTGAGCGTTGGAACAAAAAGAGCAATATTGCGGCCCAAACATCGCGCAAAAAGTGGACTATCTTATGCTTTTGATGTACGAATTTGCCATAAGGTTATTCACCCTTGGTATTCAAATGGCCGCCATTTTCAACACTAAGGCTCGACTTTGGGTGCAGGGCCGTAAGGATTGGCGTCAAAAGTCAAAAGTCAAAAGTCAAAAGTCAACAGTCAACGGTCAACGGTCAACAGTCAACGGTCAAAAGTCAAAAGTCAACGGTCAAAAGTCAAAAGTCCTCTGGCTTCACGCTGCCTCCCTTGGCGAATTCGAACAAGGCCGCCCCGTCATCGAAGCATTCCGCGAACGATTCCCTGATTGGAAAATAGTACTGACTTTCTTTTCTCCCTCCGGCTACGAGGTTCGGAAAAACTACCCCCACGCCGATCTGGTCTGTTACCTCCCTGCCGATACGCGCCGAAACGCCCGTGACTTCCTCGATTTGATCCAGCCAGATATAGCTATTTTTGTCAAGTACGAGTTCTGGGCAAACTACCTTTTTGAACTCAAGAAACGCGGTATACCGACGCTGCTTGTTTCTGCTTTGTTCCGCCCTTCGCAGCCGTTTTTTAAAGGATATGGTGGTTTTTGGCGCAAAATGCTGGGCTGTTTCACGCATATTTTTGTGCAAAATGGAACGTCTGGAAAATTGCTCCAAAGTGTTGGTATTCAAAATTTTACCATTGCTGGCGACACACGGGTGGACCGGGTTTTGAAAATTGCGGAAAGTGCCCCGGAGAATGAAATTGTCAAGGCATTCGTGGGTGCGGCTTCAAGTCAGGTGCTTGTAGTGGGCAGTTCTTGGGAACCGGATCAGGCGGTTATTTTTCGAGCACTTCAACTTCGCGAAAGTTTTAAACTTTCGG
>JACMMM010000145.1 GCA_014379065.1 Saprospiraceae bacterium | reverse complement strand
CCTTGCCATTTGCCAAACTGCCATTTTTTCAAATGAATAGGTGTATTGCATGCCAATGAGTTTTTTTAGTTTATCAGGGTTTATGAGGGTTTATGAAGGTTTATTGGGGTTTCTGAGTTGGACTATCAACCCTTATAAACCCTTATAAACCTTCATCAACCTATCTTTTGCAGACCACTTGCCCACTGTATTTGAGGTTAATCGTCTCATACTTCCTCCAGCCTTCATACGGCATTCCCTGCTGGTAAAAAATCTTCAATCGGTTCAATTTATCTTCCAGTTTCCGGGCTGAGCCTAACACAATTTTCTGATCTCCGATGAGCGGGACGAGGATGAAATCGCCCGCGTTGTTCACGTGGATCTGCTGGATGAACGACTTCAAAAACTCGTCGGCCAGCAGGGCCTGTGTGATGGCAAAAAGGTCTTTCAAACTGCTTTTTCGCTTTTCACGGAATTCGGGGGTGTAGGGCGACAAATTGCCCGTGGCCACGATCACATGCGCTGCGAAATTTTTGGACGGGGGCATCTTTTTGCCCGTCGCATCGAGGTAATAGTTGTTTCCATTGTTGTCGAGCACGCGCACCAGGGGTTCACGTTGTTCGATGTTGATATGGAGTTGGTTGTTTTGGTCAATGTACACATCGGCGTTTTTCACAAATGGGTCGCCTTCCAACACGCGTTCCATTCGCTCCACATCCAGGTTGGCCAGTTCTGAGTTTTCAAGGTCGCTCCCGAAGGCCGTCAGTAACGCTTGCCGCACGTCTCGATCACTGATCAATTTGTCTCCGCTGGGTAATTCCTTCACAGTTACTTGCAGCCCCTCCGCGAAAGTGTTCGCCTTGTGCCTGCGGGCAATGACCCAGATCATCACGACGATGAAAAGGAACATTAGCCAAGCAAGGCGGTCGTAGCGGAGGCGGGGCAGGCTAAGCATTTTTTTGTGTTTCAATTTGTGAATTCTCCAGTTGAAGAATCAAAAGCGTACAAATTCAATTCTTTACAAAGATTATTTACCAGGTCATCAGATGGAGCATTTCTGATCCCAATGCTAATGACGTTCATATCTGTTGAACCAAGACTCACGACAAAACTTCCAAATTCGCCATTGTAAAAACCCATTTCTTCGTCCGCAAAATCAATCTCAGGCAAGATTCTCTTTATCATTTCAATCACCTCATCTCGATTGCCTATTGGTTCAAATTTTTCATCCTTTTTCAATTTTTCAAAGTCAAACTTGCGTTTAAAGAGCAGTGTAAAATGTGACATTGGTTTTGCCTTTTTGCCTTTGTTGGCGTCCTCGCCAACAAATTACACGAGTGATACCAAGTTTAATTTCGAGTCAATTGTCTGTTTTTCAAGTTGGACATCTCGCACCGCCGATGTTGTGGGCGAGGACGCCAACAACGGCAGCGGAGATTGGTCAAGCCTCCATTATCATTTGCTTTATCGGCTCAACGAATGTGTCAATATCCCCCGCGCCCATGGTCAGCAAGACCTCGGGACGGCGGGTTTTAAGTTGGTTGAGCAAGTCGTTTTTTTGAACCAATTGCTTGTTTTTCAAGGTCATTTTATCCAACAGCATCTCCGAAGTCACGCCGGGCAGGGGCAGTTCACGGGCCGGGTAAATCGGCAGCAAAAGACACTCGTCCAGTTTGTCCAGGGCTGTAGCAAACGCCTCCGCGAAATCGCGGGTGCGGGTGAACAGGTGCGGCTGAAAAACTCCCGTAAGCCGTTTCCCAGGATACAGCGAACGGGCAGCCTGAATGGTGGCTTCTAGTTCAGCGGGGTGGTGGGCGTAATCGTCCACGTACACCGTCTTTTCAGTTTTTACAATCGTTTCAAAGCGGCGTTTCACGCCTTTGAAATCAGCCAATGCAGCCCGCAATTCGGTTGAAAAACCACCTGCTGCCAGCGTTGCCGCGATAGCCGCCGTGGCGTTCAGCACGTTGTGATTGCCTGGATAATTCAGCCGCAAATCGCTCCAATCAAAGATGGTTGATTTCAATCCGAAAGCCGTTTGGCCATCTTCCACATGTACGTTGTAGGCCTCATAATACCCTTCTTCAATGCCAAAAGTGAACACGAAACGACCCGATGCCTGTAATTCAGCAGCTACATCTTCGAGTGGCAAGCCGTGTTTGTAAATCAGTTTGCCGCCGGGCTTTATCTGTCGCGCAAACTGCTTGTAGGATTCCACCACTGCTTCGGGCGTACCGTAGATATCGAGGTGGTCGGCGTCGAGCGAGTTCAGCACCGCCACATCCGGACTGAGGTGCAAGAACGAACGGTCGTACTCGTCGGCTTCTACGACCACCCAATCGCTTTTGCCTTCCACAAAGTTGGAACCGAGGTTGCCAGAGATTCCGCCCACGAAAGCCGTTGCGTCCACGCCCGAAGCGCGGAGCAGGTGGGCTGCCATGGTCGAAGTCGTGGTTTTCCCGTGGGTGCCGGCGATGGCAACGCACTTTTTGGCGCGGCTGATGATGCCGAGTACTTCGGCGCGTTTTTTCAGCGGGTAGTTTCGTTCGATAAACCAATTTAACTCGGCTAGGTCTTTTGGAACCGCAGGCGTCCAAACTACCAGGTCAACGCCTTCTGGAATCTGCTTCACGTCATCTTCGTAGTGCACCTGCATCCCTTCGAATGCGAGCGCACGCGTCAGTTCGGTCTCGGTGCGGTCGTAGCCGTACACCTCCGCACCATGCAGGTGGAAGTAGCGTGCCAGGGCCGACATGCCGATGCCGCCGATGCCGATGAAGTAGATTTTTTTGATTGCGTTGAATTGCATGTTTGGGTTGAGAAGTTGAGATGTTGAGAATTGAGATGTTTAGGGTTTAGGGTTTAGGGTTTAGGGTTTAGGCTGTACCTCTAAACCCTAAACTCTCAACCCTCAACTCACTTCTTCGCCAGTTTCAAAACCTCTTTTTGCCCGCCGCGATTCATTTCAAAATCGAGGGCTGCGCCGTCGTATTTGAGGAGTTTCACAATGATTTCTTGTTTGCCAGTTTCTTTGGTGTAGAGTTTGTCTTTTTCGGTGCGCCAAGTGCCTGCTTTGATTTGATCTCCGAACAGCGCAGAAAAAGTGCCATCTTCTTTAAATTCAAAATGCACTTGTGTCGCATCCATGCCGCTGGGCCTGTCCATGATAAGCCACTCTGTGCCCTGCCAACTGCCGAGCAAAGCGGGGTTTTTGTCGTTGGCTTTTTGGCAGAAAGCCAGCGTAAACATGGCGGCCAGAAACAGGGCCTGAGTGATCCGTTTATAATTCATCGTATTGGATTTTACTGTTTTTTGAATCTGATAATTTCTTTATTGCCTTTGATATCCATTTCAAAATCAAGCGCTGTTCCGTCGGCTTTAAGCAACCTTATTGGAACTTCTTTCTTTCCAGGTTCCATGGTGAATAAAGAATCTTTCATAGTGCGCCAGGTTCCGCTCTTTTGTTGTTCGGCAAAATTGGCTTTGAAGGTGCCGTCCTCTTTGAATTCAAAATTCACCTGCGTCGCATCCATCCCAGAAGGCTTGCCCATGAAGATCCACTCCCTTCCTCGCCACTTGCCTAACACAGCAGGGTTTTTGTCATTGGCCTTTTGCGCTGCGGGAGATTCCGCAGGGGGTTTTTCGCTGGTTTTTTGCCCTTCGCCGGACGATGCAGGGGTTTTGTCATGGGTGTTTTGGCAAGCAACCATGGTCGTAAGTGTCAGTGCAATGGTTAAAAATTTGACTTTCATGTTTTTTTAAATGTTTATGAAGGTTTATGAGGGTTTATGAGGGTTTATAATCAACCATATAAACTCTTATCAACCTTTATCAACCAGTTTAATGGCCTCTCTTGCAATCGCATCCGCAGCTTTCGGCCTTCCCAACTGTCGGATGCTTTCGCTGAGGCTGAAGGCAAGGGCTTCGCTTTCTAAAATAAGCAAGGCTTCTTGCAGCATTTTCTCCCCAGCATCGCCGTCGCGGACAAGGCGGGCTGCGCCTTTTTCTACCAGTGCGAGAGCGTTTTTGGTCTGATGGTCTTCTGCCACATTGGGCGAGGGGATGAGGATAGCAGGTTTCCCCACCAAACACAATTCGCTGATACTCAAAGCCCCCGCCCTTGAAATAATCACATCTGCCGCCGCGTAAAGCAAATCCATCCGGTCAATGAATGCACGACACTGCACATTGGGCAATTTCGCTGTTTCCATGGCCGTGTATTCGAATTCATAGAATTTGCCGCATTGCCAAATCACTTGCACTGCCCCACCCCGGCCCTCCCCAACAGGGAGGGAGTGTTTCTCAAAAAACTCCACGTTATCCCGCATGGCATTGTTCAAGGTTCTAGCCCCCAGACTGCCACCGATGACGACGATGGTTTTCTTTTCTGGGTCAAGGCCATAGTATTTCAATGCTTCCTCATGCTTTCCTTCCAAATTCAAAATGTCGGAGCGTACCGGATTCCCCGTGAACACGATTTTTTCCTGCGGGAAAAACTGCTCCATGTGATCGTATGCTACGCATATCCGGGCAGCCCTTTTCCCCAAAATCTTGTTGGTCAACCCTGCGTAGGAGTTTTGCTCCTGAATCAGCGTTGGGATACCCGCTCGCTGTGCCGCCCGCATTATTGGACCGCTGGCATATCCTCCCGTTCCAATCACCACATCTGGTTGAAACTTCCGCACGATGTTCCGGGCCTTCCACAGGCTTTTGAGCAATTTGATCGGAAATGAGAGGTTTTTCAAACTCATGCTCCGCTGGAAGCCTGCCACACTCAGCCCTTCAATCGCATATCCCGCTTTTGGGACGCGTTCCATTTCCATCTTTCCGCTCGCTCCGACGAAGAGAAACTCCGTGTCAGGGTGCAATTTTTTGATGGCCTCAGCAATGGCGATGGCCGGGAAAACGTGGCCTCCCGTGCCACCGCCAGTTACTAGTATTTTTAGATTTTGCTCACCCATATTGAAAGTTCACCACGGTTAGGAGATGGTGTTTAGTTTTAAATGGTTGAATGGCACACGGATTTGACGGATTAATTAGATGGGTTACTCCAGTCCCTCAATATATTTCGACACACTCAATATCATCCCCAATGAAATGCAGCTGAACATTACGCTCGTTCCCCCCATCGAAACCAGCGGCAAAGTCAGGCCGGTAGCGGGCACCAGATTTAAGTTGACGGCCATATTCGCAAGTGCCTGAACCGTCAGCATCAGACTCAGTCCTATGGCTAGAAATGCCCCGAACGCCTTGGGGCTTTGCGTGACAAGCCGCACATTCCGCAAAAACAACAACACGTACAGTGCCAGTATAATGGTGCCTCCTACCAAACCATATTCTTCACAAATAATCGCATAGATAAAGTCAGCATTGCAATAAGGCAGGTAGTGGCGCATCATAGAATTGCCGGGGCCGTTGCCGAAAATGCCGCCTTTGGCAATGGCGATTTTGGCCTGTTGTACTTGATAGCCGCCATCTTCGTCATGAAGGAAAGTTTCCACGCGCTTTTCCCAGGTGTTCACCCGCACCAGATCAAGTTCGGGATAGATTTTTCCAATCCCTACTAATATGGTGAAGACCATTGCGCCCAACACCATCATCATCACTATGTACTGTCCGCTTACACGCCCCATAAACATCAACAGGATACAGGTAGCAAACAAAATCATGGCCGTGCTGAGGTTCGACGGTGCAATAAGCCCACATACCAACACCACTGGGATGATAATCGGGAAAAACGCCTGTCGAAAACTGCTGATATAGTCTTGCTTGAGGGTTAATGCACGCGCCACATAGACGATGAGTGCGATTTTTGCCATTTCTGAGGGCTGGAAACTGATGCCTGCTATGCTCAACCAACGATTTGCATCATTGATGTTGGCCCCAAAAAACAGCGTAAAAATCAACAAGGGTATCGTCAACAAAAGCACAGGGCGCGCAAACTGTTGGTAGCGCCGATAGTGTATCAAATGGCACAGGTAGACCAAAAAAAGCCCAAATGCCAACTTCACGATATGCGCTATGATCATACCCGTGGTATTGCCCCCGCGGGTACGCCATGCCTCCCAGCCCGACGAGGAGAACACGGCCAGAATGCTGAACAAGCTCAGCACGGCCACGATCATCCAAATGGTACGATCGCCTCTAAGTTCTGCTGCTATGCGGTTGCCGAGACTCATGATGTTGGTGATTGGTTGAGTTGGTGATTGGTTTATTGGTGATTGGTTTATTGGTGATTGGTTGAGTTGGTGATTGGTTAATTGGTCACAATGGTTAATAGTTAATGGTCAATGGTCAATGGTTAATGGTCAATAGTTCTTGATAGAATTCGAGGTATTGGGTGGCGGCTTTTCCCCAGGTGAATTGGGAAGCCCAATCTTTCATTCGGGTGGGTTTTTCGGGGTCGTTTTCAAAGTCTTTCAGGCCTGTGGCAAATGTTTTTGTTAGGGTTTGGGGTTCAAAATCTTTGAAATAATATGCCTCGCTGCCGCCAATCTCTGGAAGGCTGGTACGGTCAGAGAGGAACACTGGTTTTCCAAGCGACATGGCTTCTACCACCGGCAACCCGAATCCCTCTGATAGTGAAGGGAAGAGTAGTGCGGTGCAGTTTTGGTAGTACCCCAGTTTTGTTTCATCTCCCACCGGGCCGCAAAATTCAATGCGGTCGGCAACCCCAAACTTGGCTGCTTCTTGTTCAATTTTGGCGCGATACCCTCGGCTGTCTGGCCCTGCTATGATCCATTTGTATTCCGTAAATTCCTTCAAAATTGGCATGAGCACATGGTAGTTTTTTTTGGGGTGGATGCCTATAGAGAATAAAAACCGTTGACTGTTGACCGTTGACTGTTGACTGTTGACTGTTGACTGTTGACTGTTGACCGTTGACCGTTGACTGTTGACTGTTGACTGTTGACTGTTGATTGTTGACTTTTGCCTGTTGACTGCTTGATGCTTCCATGGCGCCCCCGTTATAAATCACCCTTTCCACCATACCAGCGGGCACTTTCAAATTTTGGTGTACCCACTGCCGCACATATTCCGAGATATAAACCAGGCCCTTTGCCCGCTTGATTTTTTGTTGCATGGTCGCCAATCGGCGGCTTTTTTTGGCTTCTGAATAGTCTGGGCGATCCAGAAAATTCAGGTCGTGAATGGTAATTGCCAGCGGCGTTTTCCGGCTGCGCGGCATATATTCTGAGTCCTGGTGCATACAGTGCCAGAGCGATTCGCCAAAGGAAGGCCCGATGATTTTGTGCCAGGGCTTCACCGCTTTATAAGCCATCTCTTTGCCAAATTCTCCCATGCGCTCCTTTGGAACCAAGTAGGCAAAACCCAAGCTCGCTGCTGATTTTTCAGCGGCAAAAGCGTGGCCCAATTGGAGGCAGTATTGCCCTAGGCCGGAGTATGGGTTTCGCAAGCGTTCCATTTCTAAAGCGATGGTTGGCATATTTAAAAAAGCTAAGAGGGGTTTTTCTTTTTAAAACACTAAGAGACTAAGGAGCACTAAGGCTAAATGGGGCTTCCTTTTAAAACACTAAGGGACTAAGAGGCACTAAGGTTAAGAGGGGTTTAAGAGGGGGTCATTAGTCGCCATCCGGCAATGCTGAAAAGTATTCATTGACATAGGGTGTTGTGCTTTTTGTGATTTTGTCGGTGAAAAAATTGATCATCAATCCTTTTGGCTTCTTGAGCAGCTTCATGTAAGACAGTAGTTTGGCAATTTCTATGGAGTTGATTTCCTGCACTGCTTTCAATTCTACTATAACACAGTCATTAACTAGCAAATCAAACCTCAACTCTGTTTCCAAGGTGATTTCCTTATACGTCACAATCACTTTTCGCTGACGCTGTACATCAAATCCTCGCAATTTCAATTCGTATTCTAAACAAGCTTCATAAACCGATTCCAGCAAACCCGGGCCTAAAATTTTATGCACCTCAATAGCACAGGAAATTATATCATATGCTATCTGATTGACTTCTTTTTTAGTCATGATTGTTTTAATTTGGTGATAAAATGCTCTTGATTTAATTATTCAAAATACACCAAGGAGCTTGCCCTTATCATACCCCTATTAGCCTTAGTGCCCCTTAGTTCCTTAGTGTTTAAATCTCTCTCTTAGTTTTAAAACCGCTTCTCGAAACTGCGCTCCCCTATCCTCATAATTTTTGAACAAATCAAAACTCGCACAAGCCGGACTCAACAAAACCGTGTCGCCTGCTTTCGCAAAACCGACTGCTACTTTTACGGCTTCCGCAGTACTTCCAGTCTCCACCATTGGCTTCTTCAT